>VAZV01000071.1 GCA_005884765.1 Alphaproteobacteria bacterium | reverse complement strand
AGACTGACTTGGCGATATCAAAACCGATTGTCGTAACCGCTTGCATGATTGGCTCCTCCGAATGGTGGGGGGCCTTAACAAGGCCCGCCTTCGTGGCACTCGCGTGCCGGTGGAGGAGCCGTCCACAGCATCAACAGCGGACCCATGCACTGCAGCAAACAACGGCTCTATTCGATCACTTCGTCGGCCCGAGTGAGAAGACAGTTGAACAGCACACCATCACTTAGAACGGTGAGCGCTTGCGCGCGCTCCCCTATCATCGTCGCGAACGCTTGTTCAAAGGCAAGGGGCTAGGTCAGCATCCCTCACTTGATCTTCCTTGAGCCGCGCCCAATTTCAACAAAGGTTAGGTTTGATCGATAGGTTCTCGCACCGGCTAGCACCAACAAGAGACATAAGAGACCCATAGTGGCCACTGTCTAAGGCTAGAGCAAAGTCGAGCGCATCAACCCCAACTGTAAACGAAAGGACCGCCGGTTTCCGGCGGTCTTTTTGTTTGGGTGAGCCCGGGCGATCAAGGTCCTCGTGATATGCTTAAGCCAAAGCAAAGAGGGCTGGCATCATGCCCACCGGATTATTTAAAACACCAGATCAGTCGGCTCAGGTTGAATACGACGGCGTTTCCATCCCGATACCTAGGTCGACATACGAGAAGAACGGCTACAAGCCGGATTTCGACAAACTGCCCCTCGAAGACGAATATAAGGCGGCCCAGGAGAAGTTGCGTAATGCCCCGAGGCCCTAAAGGCAATTTGGCTGTTTTGGGTCAAACGCTTCACTTTGACGTCGGCCAGCCACTTCCGATTTTACCTCAACTACGGACTTGTCACTGCACCGTGCTAACTGACGTTTTGTGCCAAAACCCGACGTTCCCTGAAGGTCAGCTTTTCACCGATACCGTTGAAAAAGTCCTTTCTGGCTTACGAACGAAATTTTTCAGCCCCGCGGGTGCGTCCCACGACGCGGCGACGTGAGGGACCAGATCGATTTGCACAAGAGCAATCACGGATCTTCGTACCTGCCCGACAGAGCCTTACAGCAACAGAGAAAGTTAGAAACTGTCTTTCGCGAGATTTTCGGAGCTGCTCGATTTTCGACTTTTTCAACAGCATCGACCCGAAACGGACATGGGGTCTGACCGAGCCGGTAATGCTACCCGCCTAGTTCAGAAAACATTATATCCGAGCGAAAGCAGACGTGGCGCTTAAGCCCATGGCATGCGTCCGGTTACGCGCTGCCACTAAGGCTCAATGTCGACTCGCGTCACACGTTTTGTGCTACATGCGGCATTCGAGAGAGGCTGCCGAGTGCTTCAGAACCGAAATCAGGCCCAACGCCGGCTGCTCGCTGTCGCCGATCCGACGTGGCGATGGGTCAGCGCGATCGGCTTCGCTGTGGCGGTCGGCATCGCCTATTTCCTGGCGGCGCGGCTGAGTCTTTCTCTGCTGACAAAATCTGATGGCGTGGCCGTGTTCTGGCCAGCCTCCGGTGTCGCCGCCGGCGTCCTGATAGCGGTGGGTCGGGGTGTGCGATGGCAGGTGGCAATCGGAGCGATGGCGGCAACGATCGTGGCCAATCTATTGGGAGACCGGACCTTCGCGGGCGCTATCACCTTCGCCTTATGCAATGCCGGAGAAGCGATGCTCACGGCGGTCCTTGTCGAGCGCCAATTTGGTTCGGATTTCAGCCTCGATCGGCTGCGCCACGTCCTGGGATTACTAGCGGCAGCGGTCTTCGGAGCGGCCGTCTCCGGGGTCGGTGGGACTCTGGGGTTTAAGTTGTTCCACGGCTCGATGGCACCGATCTTGACCATTTGGCAGCATTGGTTTGCGTCCGACGCACTCGGCATCGTCACGGTTGCACCGCTGTTGATCGGAGTTGCCGCGGCCGCGCGCGACCCGCCGCCGCAGAGCGAGGCCATCGAAGGCACCGTGGCGCTCGTGGCGATAACCATGATGAGCGCGCTTGTTATCTTTCTACCGCACCAATCATGGGCGACTGTGGTGCCGATCGCCCTTCTGTTCCCGCTGTTGCTGTGGCTTGCGGCCCGCTGCCGGCCGGTGTTCGCCGCGGCGGCCGCGTTCATCGTTGCATTGACAATCGTATGGACGACAACCTTCGGCATTGGGTATTTCGGCGACCCCAATCTCCCGATCACCGACCGCATCCGGAGCGCCCAAGCCGGCATCCTGACGACGTCACTCTGCACGCTGGTTCTTGCCGCGCTGTTCGCAGAGCGGCGGCGGCACGAGGCTGCGCTCAGGGAGGGCGCGGCGCGGTTGCAGGAGGCGTTGACGGCCGGGGCGGTGACGGCTTTCGAGTGGGATGCCCGAACCGGTTCGTCGCATCGTAGCGAAAACGCGGCAAATATTCTGGGGTACGACCCGCAAGTGCCCTTTACCGCGACTCACTTTCTTGAGCGGATTCACCCGGCGGACCGCGCGCACTTCAAAGCGCAAGTGAGGAGTGTCCGCCCCGACAGCCCTTCGTATACGGTGACCTTCCGCTTGATGCGGCCTGACGGCAAGGAAATGTGGCTCGAGGAAACAGCAACGGCCGGGTTCGACGCAGCCGGGCACTGTGTACGCATCAAGGGCCTGACCCTCGACATTACCGAGCGCAAGCGGGCCGACGAGCACCAACGCTTGCTGATCGCGGAGCTTGACCACCGCGTCAAGAACGTGCTCGCGCGCGTTGCCGTGGTCGCCATGTATACGCGCCAGGGCAGCAGCACGATAGACGAGTTTATCCAAGCACTCGATCGGCGCATCCAAAGCATGGCAGTCGCGCATGAGCTATTGAGCCAAGGTCACTGGCAGGGCGTTCGCCTCGCGGATATTGTCCGCCACCAGCTAGCTCCCTACGCGACGGACGCAAATACGACGACTGGCGGCCCCGACGTCACACTCACCGCTGCGGCAAGCGAGGCGCTGGCGATGGTGCTGCAAGAGCTTGTGACGAACGCCTCCAAATACGGCGCGCTGTCAATCCCGGATGGCTGGGTGTCGGTAAGCTGGGAGTGCCGGAACAGCGGCGATGCGGCGACAAGCCTGATAATCGTATGGCGTGAGACGGGTGGCCCGCCGGTATCGGCTCCGACTCAATACGGGTACGGAACCAGCCTTATTTGCGATCTCATTCCTCATGAGCTCCGTGGTACGGTCGACCTCGCGTTTTCATCCGACGGCGTGTGCTGCACAATCGAGATACCGCTCGAGCGGAGATGAGCGACGATCGCACGGGAGAACCGTTCATCGAGCCATCTTCTGAGCAATGATTGGGCGCAAGATCGCAAGAAGCCGTTCCTTGCTGACGGGTTTCTGCAAAATGGCCTCGGCCTTTCCTGGAGGTAGAGAAACTACCGCGTAGCCGGTGACCACGATAACTGGAATGCCTTGTTCATGCAGCCGATCGATTAAGTCGTTGGCCAGCTCGCCTTCTCGGAGATTGATGTCGACGATGGCTACATCCGGGGTGCGCTCGGCAACTAAGCGCTCGGCGTCCGCCGTGGTCGCGGTTGGTCCGGCCACGTCCGCTCCCAATACCTGAAGCAGAGTCTTCATGGCTTTGCCGACGTGCCAGGAATCCTCGACCAAGAGGATACCCACCCCCTGCAGTTCCAACGATCCGGGCCTAGGCGGATCATGAGCATTCGATGCGGTCATTGGGATATCCCGCCCTTTTTCACGATCTGAAATCCATTGGCTTCCAGCTCTAAAAGTATCGCTTTGGTGATATGCGCGCTTTGCTTTAAACGCAGGAGGCCGCCAACTGAGGCGGCCTTACTTCTTCGCGCCAACGACTTGCCGCTAGGTCGATCAGGTGGCCCCCAGCCGCAACGGGAGCAACCTCGCCCATGTGTTAGTGCGGTCCTGCAACAATTCACTAGCAAGGTGGGTAGGGATAGTATCCGCAGCGAGGCGCGTAATAGGCTCCAGCGGCAGCTGCTCCCACTGCAGCAGCCCCGACGCCTACCGCCACCCCGCGGCGCACGGCTGCACCACGGTAAACGCCAGCGCGATAAACACCACCATGATAGACGCCAGCGCGACCCACGCCAACGCCTCTTCGATATGCAAAGGCGTCAGTTGAGATAGTCGCGATACACGCGATGCTGAGGATAACGGAGGCGGCGAGCGAGACAATGGTTCGACTCGACATGACTAATCCCTTTCGGGCTGGTGACTAGATTAAGCCATAAGGAAAGCTAAGCGACGCGACTATGCAAAAACGATCATGAGCAGCAGATTCATCGTCGGACTCATCTCCGCTTTCGTTCCGGGCGAGTGCAGCGTTGTGCATTACAGCAAAATCTTCCGCTCGACTTCCGAAGAGGGTCAATCGCGTCACCTTGACCGTGCGCCAGCCACTTCCGGTCTTCCCCGATAAGCAGACGTCTTCAGAGCCGGTTGCTATGTCTCAAAGGTGCCCAATAAGCAGGCCGAGGTCCGGCCCGAAGCTACTTCGGATTGCGCGGGAACGGGATGAACCCGTCCCGGTTCGGCATTCTCACCTTGGGCAGCGACTGCGCATCGAGCACATCGTTCGAGCTGACGATCCCGTTGAGATTGAGGATATAGGCCGATACCGCGTAGACTTCGTCCGCGGTGAGCGATTTCGAGTCCTGGAATGGCATTGCACGACGGACGTAGTCGAACAGCGTTGTCGCATAGGGCCAGAAACTTCCCACAGTCTTAATCGGCGTTTTGTCCGGCGCCAGTGTACCCATGCCGCCGACCAACGCGCCAGCGATGTCGGCGGGCGCTATCGGCTGTCCGAACTGTGGGGCTTGGGCCAGGGACGCCGATGCGATCGTCAGCATAGATGTGCAGACTGCAATGCGTTTAAGCGTAAACATTGCTGGCCTCTCCCATCTCGTCAATGCGCCAGCTTGCGATGGCGTTGTAGTGGTAGACCCCACGCAAGCCGCGCTCGTCGGCGAACTGCGCGCGCGTTGGCTGCACCATGCCTGTGTCGTCGGTGGCGCGACTCTGCAGCACGGCAGGACCGCCGTTCCATTGCCACGCTGCGCGGAAGCGCACAGGCGCCTTTGGCAGGATCGGGCCCTGCAAAGCCGCCTGCGCCCAGCTACGTCCGCCGTCGGCCGAGACTTCGACCTGCCGGATGCTGCCGTTGCCCGACCACGCTAGCCCGGAAATCTCGTAGAATCCGGGTCCCGTCAGCGCGAGCCCCGGCGATGGACGGGTGATGAAGGATTTCACCTCGATCGGGAACACGAACTGCCAAGCCTTTTCATCCTTGAGCACGATCGTGTATTTCGATGTTTCGTCTTTGGTCATGGCGGGACCGGCAGTCAGCTTGAGCCGGCGTAGCCATTTCACGTTCATGTTGCCCTCGAAACCGGGCAGCAGCAGCCGCACCGGATAGCCGTTCGAGGGCCGCACTCGCTCGCCGTTCTGATAGAGACAGACGAGCGCATCATCCATTGCCTTGGCGAGGGGGATGCTGCGGCTCATGGCGGCGGCATCGGCTCCCTCGGCGATCACCCAGCGCGCCTCGGGTTCGACGCCGGCTTCGTCGAGCAGCATGGAGAGCCGCACGCCGGTCCATTCCGAGCAACCCAGCAGGCCGTGAATAGCCGTCACATTGAGCGGCTGCGCCTGCGGCGCATTGAGCGCCTGACTGTTGCCGCCACACTCGATGAAGGCGATACGCGATTGCATCGGATAGCGCGATAGCGCTTCGACGGTAAACACTAGCGGGCGCTTCACCAGTCCATGGATCACCAGCCGGTGTTGATCGGGATCGATGTCCGGGACGCCGGAATGGCTGCGCTCGAAATGCAGCCCGGATGGTGTGATCATTCCTTCGAGTAGGTGCAGCGGCGTGCGTGACGCGCCGACACCGGCTGGGCTCGGCGGCGGCGGAAAGACCTTGACGACCTTGCTCTCGAACAGTGACGGCTCGCCGTAGCCCGCAAATCCCGAACCTGGCACCTTCATCCACGGCTGCACCGTAAGCGGTTCTGCCGACCCGCAGGACAGACCCGCGCCCGTCGCACCAACAACGAGCGCGCCTTCAAGAAAGATACGGCGGCTTAGGATTCCATTGCCCGCCACCGGATCGCCTGGTTCGGGATGTGTTTTTCTAACCATGAGCGGCACTCCCTCGTTGCGGTCAAATGAAGCATCTCGCGGGCCGCGCGCACGGGCAGGCGCTCGGGGAGGGACCGGCACAAAAGGACTGTCGGTTCTATTGAGAGTGCGATGCCCGCCGACGGCATCCCCGCTGCTCATTCGTCTCGAACGGAGACGTCGGCACGTCCCGTCCCGAAGGGCAGATCTAAAGAAGACTACACGATCCCACGGCCATCCAAAAGAGGACTCATATTGGCCGGGGCACGGCACGAACAAAAACCAGTGACCCCAATGTCAATCGCGTCATTTGGAATATGCGCAGATTACTTCCGGTCTTCGCCAGCAAGCGGACAATCGCAGGGCTCGGCGCCATGTCTCAAAGGTGCGTTAGCTGCCATTCGCTCGCAGCGTCGAGCTGAATGGACGAGGTTCGTCTATCGACACGGGAACAACGTCATTTTCTGGGTTAGGGGAACGCAGCGCTGTACCTAAAAATTGTCCAATCAAGCTGCCAACCTCCTGGCAACGATCTTGGAAGCGAGGATACTCATGGCAATACAAGACATGACCGCAATCGAAGTCAAAGCGTTCGTCCCATCTAAGGACTTCGCCCTATCCAAGCGCTTCTACCAGGATTTGGGCTTCAATCTCGGATGGTCGTCTGACGACCTCGCGTACCTTCACCACGGCAATTCAAGCTTCCTCTTGCAGAACTTCTATGTGAAGGAACACGCCGATAATTTCATGATGCATCTTCTTGTTGAGAATGTCGAAGCTTGGTGGGACCACGTTCAGGACAATGGGCTGGCAGCCAAGTATGGGGTGATGGTTGTTCCCCCCGAGGATCGACCATGGGGCCTCCGCGATTTCGTGATCGTCGATCCGACTGGAGTATTGTGGCGCATCGGGCAAAGCATCACCGACACGCATCAAGAGACCGCCGGGTGAGCGCGACTTAGTTGCAGGCAAAGTCAACCCGCACCCATGTCCGCATCGGGTCAAACTGAGAAAAACTCAGTAGGAGCACATATCTTCCGCTATGCTGCCGAACCCGGACATTGCTCGACGCAACCAGCATCGAACTCCATTTGATCGCACGCGTCTGAAATCCACCGAGCCACGGTCGCTTAGCTTGGAACGTTCTGATCAAAGCCGCGAAATGGTGACCTAACCAGCTAACGGCGGCTGATCGGGGTTGCCAATTGACGACTCCGGACATTTCTCGATCTTTCTTTTCCTACGCCAGGCTACGAACCCAGTAGCCCTCTTGTTGCAATGAACCGTTTCCTGCCTTTTCTATTCATCCCCATCTGAGGTCGATTGAAGCGGCCTCAGCTGTTGGGGGCAGCGGTGGTAATCCATTCCTTTCAGTCGGAAGTGATCTCTCGCGGTGCGCGGATGTTGCGCACGGCATTCGGACCCGCGATTGCAGGCTTTCTGGAAGATCCTGACATCATTGAGGTGATGCTCAATCCCGATGGCCGGTTGTGGATCGACCGGCTGTTAAGCGGTTTGGCGGACACGGGTGAACGCCTTTCCGCTCCCGACGGGGAGCGCATCGTCCGATTGGTCGCCCACCACGTGGGCGCCGAAGTTCACGCCGGAGCGCCGCGTGTGTCGGCCGAATTGCCCGAGACGGGGGAGCGCTTCGAGGGCCTATTGCCTCCCGTGGTTGCGGCCCCAGCCTTTGCGATTCGCAAGCCGGCGGTCGCAGTGTTTACGTTGGATGACTACGTCACCGCCGGGATCATGACCCGGGACCAAGCCGACGCTCTGAGGGCTTCGGTCGGAACCCGCAAGAACATTTTGGTTGCAGGCGGCACCTCCAGTGGCAAGACGACGCTGACTAACGCATTGCTGGCGGAAGTCGCCAAAGGCGCAGACCGCGTCGTGCTCATCGAAGATACGCGGGAGCTTCAGTGCAAGGCGCCGAACCTGGTGGCGCTGCGGACCAGGGATGGAGTGGTCTCGCTATCCGATCTTGTCCGTTCATCACTTCGTCTGCGACCGGACCGCATCCCGATCGGAGAGGTACGCGGCGGAGAGGCTTTGGATCTGCTCAAAGCCTGGGGCACAGGCCATCCGGGTGGAATCGGCACCATCCACGCCGGCACTGCGCTCGGTGCTCTGCGCCGGCTTGAGCAACTCATCCAGGAAGCCGTCGTCACCGTCCCGCGCGCTCTGATCGCGGAGACCATCAACGTCATCGCCGTCCTTTCCGGCCGCGGTGCCGATCGCCGTCTTGCCGAACTCACCAGCGTCGCGGGGCTCGGACCGTCCGGTGATTACAGCCTTACAGCCATAGGGGACCAATTATGAGTTTCACCACTTCGCTCGAGCGAGGGATCGTCTCGACGACCATGGTCGCGGCCACTTGTCTGACCGTCAGTCCAGCTTTGGCTGCTGGCTCCAACATGCCGTGGGAACAGCCGCTCAACCAAATCCTGCAATCGGTCGAAGGTCCCGTCGCGAAGATCATCGCGGTTATCATCATCATCGTTACTGGGCTATCGCTCGCGTTCGGCGATACCTCAGGCGGATTCCGCAGGCTCATCCAGATCGTGTTCGGCCTATCGATCGCGTTCGCAGCGTCGAGCTTCTTTTTGTCGTTCTTCTCGTTCGGCGGGGGAGTGGTGATCTGATGGATGCAGAAATCCCAGGCTTCGTCACGCCCGTGCATCGTGCACTGACCGAACCGATCCTGATGGGCGGTGCGCCAAGGTCCATCGCCATCGTCAACGGCACGCTCGCGGCCGCACTCGGCATCGGGCTGCGCCTTTGGATCGCGGGCCTCCTCCTTTGGTTCGTCGGCCACATGGCCGCCGTCTGGGCCGCCAAGCGCGATCCTGACTTCGTCGAGGTCGTACGACGACACCTGCGTATCCCCGGTCACCTCAACACGTGAGTTCTCTCATGATGAACCTAGCGGAGTATCGGCGCTCGAATACGCGTCTCGCGGATTTTCTGCCTTGGGCGGCTCTTGTTGATGAGGGGATCATTCTCAACAAGGATGGGTCGTTTCAAAGGACGGCAAGATTCCGCGGACCGGATCTCGATAGCGCCGTTCTCGCCGAACTCGTCGCCATTGCCGGTCGCCTGAACAATGCACTGCGCCGTCTCGAATCCGGTTGGGCAATTTTTGTAGAAGCGCAGCGCCATTCCGCAGGTCACTATCCGCCCAACACCTTTCCGGATGTGGCATCCGCCCTGGTCGATGCTGAGCGACGAGCTCAGTTCGAGGAGGCCGGCGCCCACTACGAGTCGAGCTATTTTGTGACGTTTCTCTATCTCCCGCCGGCGGAGGGCACCGCGAAAGCCGAACGGCTGCTCTATGAAGGTAGCAACCGCACCGTCGACGCTGATGCGCGCGAGGTTCTCCGCGGGTTCGTCGATCGGACCAACCGCGTGCTCCAACTCGTCGAAGGCTTTATGCCGGAGTGTGCTTGGCTCGACGATGAGGAGACCCTGACTTACCTGCATTCGACGGTCTCGACCAAGCGGCATCGCGTCAGGGTGCCCGAGATCCCGATGTATCTCGACGCATTGCTCGCCGATCGGCCGCTGACTGGTGGGCTCGAGCCAATGCTAGGTTCAGCGCATTTGCGCGTCCTGACCGTTGTTGGTTTCCCGACGGCGACCACGCCCGGGATTCTCGACGACCTGAACCGCCTCGCATTCGCCTATCGTTGGTCGACCCGCGCGATCATGCTCGACAAGACGGATGCGACAAAGCTCCTGACCCGGATCCGGCGGCAGTGGTTCGCCAAACGCAAATCAGTAGCCGCGATCCTGAAGGAGGTGATGACCAACGAGGCTTCGGCGCTTCTCGATACCGACGCGCATAACAAGGCGATGGATGCCGATGCCGCGCTCCAGGAGTTGGGCTCGGACGAGATCGGGGAAGCCTTTGTCACCGCAACTGTCACAGTTTGGGATAACGAGCCCGCGACGGCCGACGAAAAGCTCCGCCTCGTCGAAAAGGTAATTCAGGGCCGGGATTTCACCTGCATGATTGAGACAGTGAACGCGATCGAGGCCTGGCTCGGCAGCCTGCCAGGACACGTCTATGCCAACGTCCGTCAGCCGCCGATCTCGACCCTCACTTTGGCACACATGATCCCGCTGTCCGCGGTGTGGG
>VAZV01000023.1 GCA_005884765.1 Alphaproteobacteria bacterium | reverse complement strand
TGAGATAGGTGACGTTTTATACCGGAGACATGGGTGACAGTTTCGCGGCGAAGGGGTTCTCCGCGCTCTCGATCCGACATGTCTCGTGATCAAAGAAGCCTAAGTCATAGCGCATAAAGCTCACCCGCCAGATCTTCTCCTCGACCTGTTTCACACCGACCCTCTGACCGGCGAAGGCCTGGCTGAGGTTGATCTTCAACGGTCCCATGCAGATCCTGCCACAGCGCGTCACCGTGATGGTGCGGTCGTGGAAGGGATACTCGAGCGCGGGTAAGCCGTTGTAGGGTCTGGGTGAGGGGCTATAGAGCTCGGCCGGGTAGCGCATGTTGAGAGCCTCATGGGGCCGCTCCTGGTTGAAGGTGCTGATGAACTGATCGAAGCGCGCCTGCTGTTGCAGGAAATTCTTGGAGGCCGGCTTGGTGGCCTCCTGCTTGAGCGTCAAATGCATGCGTTCGTGGCGGCCGTTTTGCTGAGGGTGTCCGGGCTTGATGCGCTCGATATCGATCCCGAGCCGCAGCCACCACACCGACAGGCGCGTGAGGCCAAAGAGCGAGTTGGCGCTGGCGAAGGGAGCGCCGTTATCGGTGCGAATCGCGGCAGGTAAGCCGAAGTCCTTAAAAGCACGCTCAAATACGGTGAAGGCGTACAGCGCCTTGGTGTTGGCGAGAGCCTCGCAGCTGATCAGGTAACGGCTGGCGAAGTCGGTGATGGTGAGCGGGTAGCAGTAGCGCTTATCGGCGAGCATGAACTCACCCTTGTAATCGGCGCACCACAGATCGTTTGGCGCGTAAGGGCGCGAGAGCGCTGTGCCCTCGGGCTTGTAGACCCGTCGACGTCGGCGCTTGACCAGACCGTGCCGATCCAGGATCGCGTGCACGGTGCTGATCGCCGGGCAGTGCACGTCTGAATGCTGCCGGCGCAGCCGTTCGCGCAGCTTAGGAGCACCCCAGCTGGGGTGCTCCTGCTTGAGCTGGATGATGGCCTTCTCGATCTGAAAGGGGAGCTGGCGGGCATGCCGGTAGGGCCGTCGGGAGCGATCCGTCAGGCCATCCAGCCCACAGTCCTTGTAACGACTGAAGATCTTGTAGCCGGTCTTGCGGGAGATCCCGAACTCCCGGCACAGCACCGCCATCTTCTCCCCGTCGAGCCGACGGGCCACAAACCGAAGCCGTTCGTCCATCTGGTGACACTCCTGCCACGGCATCTGCGTACCCCCCGCAAATGCCGAAAAGTGTCACCTATGTCTCCGGAATAAACTGTCACCCATCAATCAGGAAGGGCACCTTGAGAGACAACGGAATGCAAGCTCGCATTACTCACCAAAGACCTTAGAAACAAGCATTGCATGCATCCATTGACCTCCACCGGCGTCCATCGGCGTAGAGGCCCGAAAACGGTGGGTACGACTTTGGCGGCGACCGATTTTCTGACCGAGTCGCGAATTCGCAGCGCACGACCGAAGGCACGTCCGTACAAGCTTCGTGACGGCGGTGGCCTTTATCTCCTCGTCACTCCGGCGAACGCGCGCCTTTGGCGGCTGCGTTACAAGGTGCGCGGACGCGAGTCCATGCTGGGTCTCGGCACTTACCCGGCGACTTCGCTCAAGGCCGCACGCGATCGCCGCACCGAGCTGCGCGCGGCGCTCGAGGCGGGCCGGAATCCCGCCGCCGAGCGGCGCGCCGAGCGCGCGAGCGCCTCCAATACGTTCGAGGCGATCGCGCGCGAATGGCTGGCGAAGCAGCCCTTCGCCCCGAAGACGCTGAAGAAGGCGGTCTGGACGCTCGAGGACCTGTTGTTCCCCTATATCGGATCGCGACCGGTTTGCGGGCTCACGGCGCCGGAGCTTCTCCATGTGTTCCGCAGGCTCGAGCGGCGCGGCAAGCACGAGACCGCTCACCGTGCCCGGCAGCGGGTAGGGCAGGTCGTGCGCTACGCGATCGCGACCGGCCGAGCCGAGCGGGATCCGACGGGCGACCTGCGCGGTGCTCTGACTCCCATCAAAGTGACCAACCGGGCAGCCATCACCGAGCCGCGCGAGGTCGCGCAGCTCCTGCGGGCCATCGGCGGCTATCAGGGTCACCCCGTGGTCGAAGCGGCTCTGCAGCTCGCGCCATTGGTTTTCGTTCGTCCCGGGGAGCTTCGGGCCGCGGAGTGGTCAGAGTTCGATCTCGGTGCGGGCGAATGGAGAATCGCCGCGAGTCGCACCAGGATGCGGCGGCCGCACCTCGTGCCGCTCGCGCGCCAGGCCATCGCCATCCTGCGCGAGATTGAGCCACTGACTGGGCGCGGACGTTACGTGTTCCCGTCGCCGCTCACCTCGCGGCGGCCACTGAGCGACAACGCGATCACCGCGGCATTGCGGCGCATGGGGTACACGGGCGAGCAGATGAGCTGGCATGGGTTTCGCGCGATGGCGTCGACTTTGCTCAACGAGCTCGGCTTCTCTCCGGACATCATCGAGCTGCAGCTCGCCCACCAGAAGCGCAACGAGGTGCGGGCTGCCTACAACCGGGCACAGCGCCTCGATGAGCGCCGGAAGATGATGCAGGCGTGGGCCGATTACCTCGACGGCCTTCGCGCTGGTGGCAACGTCGTTCCGTTCAGGGCTGCGAGTTGAGCGTATTTGTGGCGGTCGGCCCGTTTCCCGGGGCGCATGCCGCGCGGACGTGGCTGGTGCAGTAAGATTGACGTCGGAGACTCCTATGAGCTCAGCATCCTTCAAAGAGGCTCTCGACCTCGCCCTCGAGTTGTCCGCCGACGAGCGCGCCGCGCTGGCCCACGATCTTCTGGCGAGCCTGGATGGCCCGGCGGACGCCGACGCCGCCCAGGCGTGGGAGGCGGAGATCACGCGTCGGCTCGATGAGCTGGAGGGCGGGCAGGCAAAAACGATCGATGCGGACGAAGCGTTACGCAGGATCGATAAGAACCTAAGCCGCCGGCG
Organism: Alphaproteobacteria bacterium; assembly: GCA_005884765.1. GTDB lineage: Bacteria > Pseudomonadota > Alphaproteobacteria > Rhizobiales > Xanthobacteraceae > Bradyrhizobium. The sequence continues at coordinate 4,224 of VAZV01000023.1, read as the reverse complement.
CTGAATGCCTGCTGTCCGCATCCTCGAAGCGGCGGCCGCGGAGGCGACAGGGGCGGCGGCCTGGTATGAGTCGCAGCGCGCTGGTCTCGGTGCCGACTTCCGCGAGGAGCGGATCTTGCTCAAACGGTTTCCGTTTTCTGTCGTGTTTGTCGACACCGGTGGCGCTAAGGTCGTCCTGGCGGTGGCGCACCATCGCAGGCGACCGGCGTATTGGCGCGGCAGAGTGTCGCGGACTGGCCTTGCACGGTAGTCCTTGCATCCCGTCTTGATTGGCTACGCCAGGTCGCGCTCGAAAATTACAACGACGAATCAGCCCCTTGTGATGTCATTGCCCCTGTCATGCGGTTAAGCACGACGAAACCAACACGGACGCGCGCCACGAAACATACAAAGTGGAATCAGTGACTTGGGACACTCGTGCCACTGGAGTGCCATCAGAGAGAGGCGAAACCGGCTATGCGAGGCGCGCGACATTTCTGGGAGAAGTCTTCAGTCAATCATCGAGTTAGGTAGAGCGTGCCATCGGCGTGCGGAAGATCTTGGGGCTACGGCGCCAACCTCAGGCGTCGCGCCCGCGCCCTCCAATGTTAGCTCGCGGTCGCTTGTGAATCGTCGAGGTCGGTCGCGTGCCGCAGACAGAAAACCGGCCGCCATCGTCGGTGACAGAATTCTCGTCGAGTTTGAATGTCACGCCGCAGGGGACACGTGTGACACGGCGGTGACCGTGAGGTCACCGCCGTGTCTGACTAGCGCCCGCCGCTCACGGTCTTGTAGACCGCGTGGTAGTAGGTGACCGCGTAGAGCGTGTCGGGCTCTTCCGGATCCATCGCCAGGCCCGTGATCGACGTGTCGTAGTGCGTGGTGCCCCCAAAGCCGAGGTTGATCGGGAACCAGGTCTCCGCGGCATCGGTGCTCTTGAACACGCCGCCGTCTTCCATGCCGAGGTAGAGCACGTTCGGATGCCGGGGGTCGATCTGCAAGGAACCGGTTTCCGCCACGGCCGCGAAAGGCAGGCCGACACTCTTGGGTGTGAACGTCGCGCCTCCGTCTATGCTCTTAAGCAGCGAGTAGCCGCCCGCATACACGATCGACGAGTCGATCGGATCTACAGTGACGCTGGTGAAGGTGCCCGAAGCGTCGACTTCCACCCACGTGCGGCCTGCATCCTGCGAGCGCCACAGCCCGCCATTGTCCGGGAAATAGACGGTCGCATGATTGTGCGGATCGACCGTCACCGTGGGACCACTGAAGCCCAGATACACCCCCGCGGGCGCACTCGGAGCGCGGTCGATGCGGGTGAAGCTGTTGCCGAAGTCGGTGCTCTTCCACAGCCCCTCTGCGTTGCCCACAGTGGTGGCGTAGACCGAGTGGTCAACCGGATCGACCGCGATGCCATAGACCGTGATGTCGGCCGGACCGAAGCTCCGGCGCTGCCAGTGCCTGCCGCCATCCTCAGATCTGTAGAGGCCCCCACCCCACAACGACCCGGTGTACACGCGGCGCGCGTCCTGCGGATCGAAGGCCACCACACGCGGTCCGTTGCTGGTCAGGCCTTCAGTGCCGCCGTCGTGCCAGCTGCGTCCGGCGTCGTCGCTGGCGAGCAATCCACCGCCATTGGTCGTGAGCAGCAGATGATTGTGATCGCCCGGATCGATGGCAATCGAGCACGAAGGCGCCGTCGAAATTGGTGCCGACATAGACCGATCCCTGGCTGTCGACGCTGAGCACATTGCCCAGGCCGGAGGAGACCTGCGAATTCTTCCAGGTCCTGCCGCCGTCGATGCTCTCTGACACCCCCTGCGTGGCGGTGCCGGCGTACAGCGTCTGGCCGCTCTTCGCCAGCGACAGGATGCTCGTGACTCGAGGCGAGCCAATGCGCACGAACGAACGGCCGCCGTTGGTGCTCCTGAACACCCCGTGACCATCCGTGCCGGCATAGACGACGTTGCTGTTATCGGCATCAACCAGGATCACGTTGACATTGGAGTCGATACTGATGGGCTTCCAGGTGGTACCCGCATCGACCGATTTGAAGGCGCCCTGTCCCGCGGAGCCGGCATACAGAACGTTGCTGTTGTGCGGGTCGATGGCTATCGCGAATACCAGTGCGTCGCCCAGGCCGTCGGCCACATACGACCAGGTGGCGCCGCCGTCTGTGGTTTTCAGCAGGTAATCGATGGGACCGGAAGCACCGTACATCACGTCCGGGTTGTTCGGGGACATAGACCACGTTCGGATTGCCGGGCGCCATGACCAGGCCCGAGATAGTGCCCCCGGCCGGAAGTCCGGTATTGACCGCTCGGAACGTGGCACCGCCATCTGTGCTCTTGATGACCCCGCCGCCCGTAGCGCCGATATAGATCGTGTGCGAGCGGGCATCCGCGGCGATGTTCGCCTCGATCGCCGGCGGTGCAGGTCCGATCGAGCGCCAGCCGACGGGCCCTCCACCCCCCGATTTGGTTGACCCGGACGACACTTGACCTGGATTGGCAGTCCAGCCGGTGATGGGCAGCGCGAATGAGATTACGCTGACGAGTGCGCGCAGGATGAACTTCGCCTTAAATTGGGTGGGCGAAATCATCAGTTGTGCAGATCGAGATTCGTCTGGCGATCGCGCCTGCGTTTTCTGACAACGTGTGAGCGCAAGCCACGCGCACGCGCCAACCAGCGTACTCAGAAGCAGCCAGTCAAGGCTGCCGCCCCCTCCGTTGCCACCGCCGCCGCTGCTTCCAACGGTGCCGCTTCCCGTCGATATCACTAGGGAGACTGCGGCACCGCTTGTCACCCACGTGCCTGCCGCCGGGTTCTCGCTGATCACGTGGCCCGAGGTGACCGCGCTGCTTGACTGCTGAGTGACCGTGCCCGTCGTGAGCCCGATACTCGTGAAAGTCGTGGTTGCCTCTGACTGTGTCTCGTTCACAACGTCCGGTACCTTCACGCCCACACCCGTGCCGCAGAACCCCGGGGGCGCCGCCACGGTGAACCCAAGCGCCGCATCGCCCTGAAGTGCGAAGAGCACCTGCTGGTTCGTCGCTGTTTCTGCCCCGACGAGGATCGTGCCGTCCGCCTGCCGCACCGGCGCCGGATAGCTTCCGCCCCCGAGCATGACCCCGGCTGGAACGGTGACCATCCCCGGGGCCGTCGGGGTTTGCCAGGCATTCGGCATGACTGGGTAGCTCCAGCCGACCAGGTCTGCGTTCAGCGAGTCGCTGGCGAGTAGCGCCAGCAGAATGCTGCCGTCACCCTGGACTGCGCCGACGATCGGATCGCTGTACGTGTGGCCATCGATCGCGGGCGCCGACAGGAAGCCGTTGCCGTTGACGTTCGCATCCCCCGCGCCCGTGCATGGGTCAACCGCGTACAGCACGGCGTTGTGAGAGACAGAACCCATGATGATCAGATTGGGGTTGATCGTTTGCGAACTGTTCCACTCGATGCTGCCGCCCTCCCAGTTGTCGCCTGTGGGAGTCACGACCCCCGGCCTGCAGCAGAATGTGAATCCGGAGGGATCGCCAGCAGCCGACACCAGCGCCATCGCCAGCCTGCTCGGCGCGGAGCCGTCCGGTCCAGCAACGAAGATCGACCGATCGCCGAGGACCGTGCATCCCCGTGGGCGCACGTTGAGGCTTGGCCGCGAGGTGCTCCACGTCACGACCCCGGGCGTTCCCCCTGTCGGGTTGAAACTGGGGTCGAGCGCCGCGACGCCATTGGCCTCCGGCGGCAACAAGCGCTCGATCACGGCACCGCCGGGGACTTCACCGGCCAGGACGATGCCGTGCGTCACCGGGTCGATGCACAGGGCGTAAAATATGAAGCTCGGGTCGTTGTAATTTCCGAAACTGGTCGTCACACCGCTTGCGCCGAAGGCCGTATCGATGGCGCCGCTGCTGAGCCGTCGGGTGAGCGTGAACGGTCCAACGTAGCCGCTTGGGTGCGCGCCGACGAGCGAATACACACGGTGGTTGACGTCGCTATGATCCACCGCGTTGGACCGCCCGTAACTCGTCGAGGCCAGCGCCTCAGACACACCGTTGGTCCCGTACACGGTGTCCACGGCGAACCAGCTGGTATTGGAGGCCAGCGCGATCCCGGTGCCCGCCGTGCTCAGTGCGAGCAACCAGGCGACCTTGCGCAAAGCCTTGGCTCTCATCGGCGCTCTCCCGATTTCCGTAGCGAGCGTGGCCGGCGCGACTGCAGGACAGACGGCTCGAGCAATGTGACGAC
>VAZV01000153.1 GCA_005884765.1 Alphaproteobacteria bacterium | reverse complement strand
TGGTGACCGTTTTGCCCGCAAGGCGCCATCTGCGCGTTGCGATCGCGTTGCTCGTGCTATCGAGTTGGGGCAGTGCTCGCGCCGACGATCCGCCTCCTATGGAGCAGCCGGCTGCCTCCGCGCCGTCCGGCCAGAAGTCCGGAGTGGCGGGCAGGCGTGCCGCCGAAACACCGAACACGCCCGCCACCGCCGAGCAGCATCGCCTGCCGCCAGATTCGACGACCAAGCAGACGCTTGATCTTCCCGGACGTTCGCTCGCCTTCACCGCGACGGCAGGTTCGATCCGCCTGTTCGACGAAAAGGGCGAGCCGCAGGCCGATATCGCCTATACCTCCTATCAACTCGATGGCGCCGACCGTGCAGCTCGGCCGGTAACCTTCCTGTTCAACGGCGGGCCCGGTGCTGCCTCCGCCTATTTGCAGCTCGGCAACAGCGGCCCCTGGCGGCTCGCAATCAACGCCGTAACGCCCTCCACCTCTTCCGATCTTCAGCCGAACACCGAGACCTGGCTCGACTTCACCGATCTCGTCTTCATCGATCCCGTTGGGACCGGCTACAGCCGCTTCGTCGCCAGCGGCGAAGAGGTGCGCAAGCGGTTCTATTCCATCGATGGCGACGTGAATTCGATCGCGCTGGTGATCCGCCGCTGGCTCGAAAAATACGATCGGCTGCTTTCGCCGAAATTCGTCGCCGGCGAGAGTTATGGCGGCATCCGCGGACCCAAGATCGTCAACAATCTGCAGACCCGGCAGGGTGTGGGCGTGAGGGGATTGATCCTGATCTCGCCGCTGCTCGACTTCCGTGAATTTTCCGGCACCAGCATTTTGCAATATGTGGCGAGCCTGCCGACCTATGCCGCGGTGGCGCGCGAGGCAAAGGATGGCGCGCTTAACAGCGCCGAACTCGCGGATGTCGAGGCCTATGCGCGCGGTGATTTCCTCGCCGACCTCATCAAAGGCGAGGCCGATGTCGAGGCCACCAACCGGGTCGCCGACAAGGTTGCGGCGCTCACGGGGATAGATCAGGCCGTCAGCCGCCGGCTGGCCGGGCGCTTTGACATCAGCGAGTTTCGCCGCGAGTTCGACCGCCGCAATGGCAAGGTGACGGGCCGCTACGACGCGTCGGTTCTAGGCCTCGATCCCTATCCGGAATCAAGCTCCTCTCATTTCAGCGATCCCTCCGGGGAAGCCCTGGTCGGGCCGCTGACCAGCGCCGCCGTCGATCTCACCAGGGGCAAACTGAACTGGCGGCCTGACGGCTCCTATCAACTCCTCAACGGATCGGTCGAACGAGCCTGGGACTTCGGCCGCAGCATCGATCCCCCGCAGTCGATCACGGAATTACGCCAGACCCTGGCGCTCGATCCCAAGCTGAAAGTGCTGATCGCCCACGGGCTGTTCGATCTGGCCACGCCGTATTTCGGAACCAAGCTGGTGCTCGATCAGTTGCCGGCCTTCGCGAGGCCCCCGCGCGTGAAGCTCGTGGTTTATCCCGGCGGGCACATGTTCTACTCGCGCGAGGCGTCGCGCCAGGCCTTCCGAACCGAGGTCGAGGAGCTGATGAAACAATAAAAACCGGCGCAAACCTGCGACGTTTGCACCGGTTTGGTGGATCGGATTGTTCAGTAGACGAGGCCCGTGCCCGGCGGCTTGTCGATGGCTTCGGCGAGTGAGCGATATTCCTCGCTGTTGGTGCCGACGAGTTGAGCGATCCGGTTCAGATGATATTGCGCTTGCTCGCGGTTGCCTTGCTCGACCTGCCACAGCCCATAATACTGCCAGGTCTTGACGTGGCTCGGATCGGCCCTCAGTGCGCGCTCGTACCAGACCTGCGAGAGCTTGTAATCTCCGAGCTTGCGGTAGGAGTAGCCGATCAGATTGGCGACGGCGGCGCTGTCGTCGTGACCGAGCGCCTGCAACTGCGCGATTGCAGACGCATAGTCGTGGTGATCATAGATCGTGGCATAGGCGGTGCGATAGCCGCTCGCGAAGGCGGCGTATTCGCTGCTGGGTGCCGCTTGGCTGGACTTCTTTTTCTTGCCCTTTGCGGGAGGCGCCGGCGCGTCGCTGTCGGGCGCGGCATAGACGCTGGTAATAACAGGTGCCGTCGCCAGCGCCATCGAAAACGCCGCCAGCGTCAAAAGCCTGATCGCAAGTCTGCTCATTCATCCCTCCTGTTGAAACCGCGACGATCAATGCGTGAAGATCAATAAACGAGCCCGGTGCCAGTCGACTTTTCCAGGGCGGCGGCGAGCGAGCGATATTCGGCGCTGTCGGTGCCGGCAAGCTGGGCGATCCGGTTCAAATGATATTGCGCCTGGTCGCGGTTGCCCTGTTCGACTTGCCAAAGGCCGTAATACTGCCAAGTCCGCACGTGGTTCGGATCGGCCTGCAAGGCGCGCTCGTACCACACTTGCGAAAGCTTGTAGTCGCCGAGCTTGCGGTAGGAGTAGCCGATCAGATTGGCGACGTCGGCGCGGTCGTCGTGGCCGAGCGCCTTCAGCTGCTCGATCGCCGTGGTGTAATCGTTGCGGTCATAGATCGTGGTGTAGGCCGTCCGATAGCCGGCGAGGAATTTCGGGTCGTCAATACTTGAGCTCTTGCCGTCCTTCTTCTTGTCCTTGCCGGAGTCGGAGGCCGGCGGAGAGGGATTGTCGCCACCGGCGGCATAAGCCGTCGAAAGCAGCGGCGCCGCAACCAGCGCGAATGCGAACATTGCGAGCGTCAAAAGCCTGGTGGCTGACTTGTTCATGCATTTCTCCCGATTTTCGATGAGGTGATCCTACACCTGGTTCGAGAGACTTGAACACCCGCGGCTTCCAAACATTCCCGTTTGACAGCCGCATTTCGAACATGACGAACATGTCATGGAGATGAACGAAGACTATCATGGTGCTTCAGAGTGGGTTCAGCGCGGAACGTTTAGGGTCGCAACCATGATCGAAGAGCCCGGCCTTCCGGCCGGTCACCTCCAGATCCCCGTTTGAAACAGGAGACGACCATGTTGAAAACCATTTCCGCCGCGCTACTCGCAGTTTCTGTCATCGCCGCGCCGGCTCTGGCTGCCGATTCCGCCAAGACCACGCAGGCGCCCGCCAGCAAGACCGACCAGGCACCGGCCGCGAAAACCACGCAGGCAAAGCCGGGCACACTGAACGCCAATGCCAAGATGGGCCGTCATACCAAGCATGTCAGCCATCATCGTTCCCACAAGAACAAGATGAGCTCCCTCAAGACACACAAGCTCTCGAGCAAGCCGGCTGCGCCCGCGACCAAGCGCGGCTGACGCCGATCCGTGGGCGCGGTTCGTTCCACGTCGCCCCCGCCGCGGCTCGCGGATATCAGGCCCGGTCCTCTGCCATTGTTTTCCCCCGATGGCGGCGGGCCGGCGCTTGTTTATACTTATACGGCCGTGAATTTAAGGCGGTTTCCCTTTCATTCGGCAGGGTCTAGAACGACCGCGACGCATCACCTCCGGGGAGGACAAGCTGCACGTGGGAATCTCAGCAAGGCACCTTGCGATAGTGCTGCTGCCGATCGCGCTGGCAGGCTGCCTTGGCAGCGAAGACAGTCGAACCACGACCTTCATGGAAGACAGCGGCGGCACCCCGCGCTATCCCGATAATTATCGCCCGGAATTGCTCGCCTTCATGCGAACATACCTCAATGATCCCGTCGGCGTGCGCAATGCCGAGATCGCCGAGCCCGTACAGCGCACGGTTGGGGGCAAGGTGCGTTATGTCAGTTGTCTGCACTTCTATCCCCGGGAATCCGACGGAACCTATCATGAGATGCGCGAACGCGCGGTGGCGTATGTCAACGGCCGGCTCGATCGCCTGGTCGAGAATGCCAGCGAAGTCTGCGCCGGGGCGGTGTATGCACCGTTCCCGGAGATGGAAAAGATGCACCGTTGACCACCCGTTTCAGGCCCGGGGACCGCGATCACTTTTCAGCGAACCTTGAACCGGCAGCCTGCTAAATCCGACAAATTCAGACTGCCGATGCTTAATATTTGAGGGTCTAGGATAACTGCATATTTAGAGGGCCAGGATAGCTATGCGGTGGAACCAAAGTCGTTGGGTTTCATGGCCTCAATCGGCGACGATCACAGCTCCGGCATTGCCGCGAAGCCACCAAATTGAGGCCACGTTGTTTCACTGTTGTCGCCTCGACAGTAACGGGGAATTCTCATGAAGGGATTTTTGCTCGGCGCAGGCGCTTTTCTGGCTTTCGCTGCGCCCGCGCTTGCCGCGGACATGCCCGCGCGCACTTACACCAAGGCTCCGGCCTACACGGCGCCTCAGGTCGTGTACAATTGGACCGGTTTCTACATCGGCGGCCATGTCGGTGGCGCGTTCGCGGGCAACAACAGCCTGGAAGGAAGCAGCGCGCGGTTGATGGGCGGCGTGCAGGGCGGCTTCGACTATCAGTTCGCGCCGAACTGGGTAGTTGGTGCCGAAGCGCAGTACAGCTGGCTCAGCAACAATAACAACAATGGCGTACTGTTCCCGGATGGCACGCGGATCACCGACAAGAACAACCAGCTTGGCTCGGCGACCGGCCGGTTCGGCTATACTTGGGGCCCGGCGCTGCTTTACGCCAAGGGCGGCTATGCCTGGCGTGACAGCAACAATTTCGGCGTCACCACGGCCGGCGTCCCGGTTGGCTTTACGACCAACGGAAACCACAGGGACGGCTACACGGTCGGCACCGGCCTCGAATACATGTTTGCGCCGAACTGGTCGGCCAAGGCCGAGTACCAGTATTACAATTTCGGCACCACCACCTTCACCAGCGGGCCGGCCGCGATCGTCGGCTCCCGTTTCCGCGATGACGACCACACCGTCAAGCTCGGCGTGAACTACCGCTTCGGCTGGGGTGGGCCGGTCGCCGGCAAGTACTGATCACGGCGGGACGCGGATTTCGCAAACGAGAGCAAAGGCCGGCTTCGCGCCGGCCTTTTTGCTGGCGAGAAGCCCAACAACTGACGTGGCTGCCGCGGGCTTGAAAAATATTTTCGGCGTGGTCCGGCACTTGTCACGATATTGAGCTATGATGCTGCGGTCGTCTGGTTGACCAACGAAACAAACGAACATGCGTGTTTTGGCGTCGGTGCTGATCTTCTCCGCAGTCGCTTTGCCATGCGCCGCGCAAACTATCCTGAAATCCGAACCACTCTTCCTCGCACCCTACGAAGTCGCCTTCGTGCAGGATGCCTCGTGTGCTGCCGGCAAGGTGCTCAAGGTCACCGGTGCGATCCGCGGCTTGCACCGCAAGAAAATGTGCGTGGCGCTGGCTTCCGAGCAGGCCTCGCTGGCCACCGCTACGCCATAGGTTTCGCTTGCACCTATTTTGGTCTCACCCCTAGCCGCGACGACGGGGAGCCCGGCCTTATGAACTGAGCTCCAGGTCGATCCGAGCCTGGCGTTCCGCCTCGGCCTTGTTCTTGGCGGGGTCTTCATCCGGGTCTGGTGGGCAGGACCTGATCTCGTAGTCGTTCTCGAGCAGCGGCCGTGGTGCCGGTTTGTCCTCGTCCGAGGACACATCTACCACGAGCCCGCTCTTTCGGGCCTCCTTCCAGACGTCGGCCTCGGTCGGATAGGCCTTACTCAACTTGGCGTCGTTGCAAAACAGCGCATAGGGCATCGCAGGGACTCCCGCAAAAGCCGCTAACGCCTGGGATTGCCGGGGGTTTCAGTTCCGTCCGGCTGTCCGGGCTTCACGGGTGGGTGAGGGGAAATCGGCCGTTTTGACGCCCTCTGACCGGGGGTCCGCTTGAGTCCTTAACGAGTCCTGAATCCCGAAAAAAAGAATCCCTGGGACTCTCCGAGTAGAATCGCTGGAAAATTCCGGCCATGCGAACGACGCTGCATACCGCCTGCGAACGGGTATACCTCACGCTCACAATAGCGCTGCTTATGGCCTGCGCGGCCAACGTCGTGCTGGTATGCGCCTGGCTGTAATTGACGCCACGCCTGTTCCCCTGATCATGCGATCCCAACAAGGGCGGCAGTATGGCTGCCGACGGTTGGGAGGCCGGCCATGATTGAGGCGCTCAAAGAGCGGGTCAATGACGATGCCGCGCTGGTCAGGCGCGGCCGCTATCTCAGCACAACTTTTCTTCTTGAAGTCGGGCCGACCGCCTGGCTGATCTCGATCTTCGAGGGCAGGGTCGTCTCCGTGACGCGGGGACCGTTCGTGATGCCGTCGTCGTCGTTTGCACTGCGCGCGAGCGAGGCCGAGTGGCAAAAATTCTGGAGCAACCGGCCGCCGCCCGGCGCGAATGATCTGATGGCGCTGATCAAGCGGCGGGCCCTCAAGGCCGAAGGCGACCTGCAAATCTTCATGGCTCATCTGCGCTACTTCAAGGAGGCGCTTGCCAAGCTGCGCCCTGAGGGAGGCTCGCTATGAGCGTGCAGTTCGAACCGATCGTCGGCCGCTACATGCATCTTGATTTGTTCGGCCGACCCAATCGCATCTATGTCGAAGAGGCCGGCGAGGGCACCCCGCTTTTGTGCCTGCACACCGCGGGCAGCGACGGGCGGCAATATCGCGCGCTGATGAATGACGCGCGCATCATCGGCAGCCATCGCGTCATCGCCTTCGATATGCCCTGGCACGGCAAATCCTCGCCGCCGCCCGGCTGGCACAACGAGGAATATCAACTCACCTCGGCGCACTACACCGCCATGATCCTCGAGGTCATGGCCGCGCTCGGACTGGACAGGCCGATCCTGATCGGATGCTCGATTGGCGGGCGGATCGCGCTGCATCTGGCGCTCGAACATCCGCAATCGTTTCGCGCCATCATCGGCTTGCAGGCCGGCGCCCATGTCGATCCCTATTACGACCTGAGTTTCCTGCATCGGCCCGACGTGCATGGTGGCGAGGTCGCCGCTGCCATTGTTTCCGGCCTGGTCGGACCTGACGCGCCGGAGCGCGAACGCTGGGAAACGCTGTGGCACTACATGCAGGGCGGACCCGGCGTGTTCAAGGGCGATCTCTATTTTTACAAGATCGACGGCGACATCCGCGGCCGGGTCGCCGAGATCGATACCAAACGCTGTCCGCTGTTCCTGCTGTCAGGCGAATACGACTATTCCTGCACGCCGGAAGAGACGCTTGGCGTCGCGGGCAGCATTGCCGGCAGCGAGGCCACCATCATGAAAGGCCTCGGACATTTTCCGATGAGCGAGAACCCGGAGGAATTCTTGGAATACCTGCTGCCGGTACTGGAGAAAATCGACGCGAAATAATCGCAATGATCCTGCGGCGCTATTTGTCAGTGCGCGGCGCGGCTCCCTCGTCGATGGCAGCGCGGAGCCTCGCCAGGGTTGCGTTGAAATATTCCGCGCGCTCACGATTGAAACGCTCTTGATGCCTGCGGAACCCTTCGATCCGATCCCGGAATTCGCGTTGGAGGTCGCTCGGAATTTTGGGCCGCGATAACGGCGCACCTGGAGGCGGGTTGTCCGCGGTTGGCTCGGCAAGTCGCAGGGGCGCTGATGGCACCATGTCGACATGGCGCCTTTCGATGGGACGCCCAACGTCGCCCGGCCGCACCTCCGGCCTGGCGTTCTCTTCCCTGCGAGCAACCGTTTGAACAAACTCCAGCGTCCGCGCAAGCAGCGCGTCGCGTTCTCTTTCCCAATTCATGAAACACCTCGGCCCGTGGCGAACTGCAGCAAAGGGGCGCAGCGGAATCAAGAACCGAAACGCAAGCTTCTGTGGACCTTCTGTGGACAAGTGCCAGTTTTGGATGAAGGATAACGGAATTATTACACCTCATACGATCTTTATCTCCTCATCCAACATCCGCTGTTCCAGCGTCTTAGCCTTGGATCAACTGCGGACCTTCGCCATGTCGCGCGAAATCGTTTCCAATCGGCAATCTAGCTGAATATCCGTTCAAGAAAGTTCCGTGGCGGTTTCCGGAACGTCGCGGCGTCCCACTCGTTTTTCTCCACGCGCAAACTACGACAGGAGAAGCGAATGAAGAAGGTTTCATGCGTTCTCGCCGCGTTAGCGACCATCGCGGTTGCAGCGCCTACGGTAGCGAGCGCCGAGGGCTTTGGCTTCAGCATCGGCAGCGATCGCGACCATTACTATCGCGACCGCGACGATTATCGCGGCCCTCGCGCCGAGTTCTACGAACATGACCGCGGGCTGCACCGCGGCTGGTATGACCGTGATGGCGACCGAACGGTAATCATCAAGCGACATCATCACTGGGATGACTACTAGTGGAGAATGGCCCCTAACCGGGGCCATTTTATTTTGCCGGCTCAATCGACTTATCACTCATCGCCAGTCTCGCCGGGCCCCGTTTGGTCGAGCAAGCCCAGCGCGGTGTCGATCTGCGCCAGCAGCCGCTCGATTTCATCGCGCTCGTGTGGGCCGGGATTTTCCTGCAGCCGCTCCAGCAGCAGCTGCTTTCGTGCAAGGAGGTTGGCAACGGTTGTCATCGAATGACCCTGTGGGCGAGCGTCGTGCGGTGATGTGCTTCACACTGCGTCGTCGTCGCGACCGTGGTTATTTCACCACCAATACCGGACAGTGCGCAAGTTGCACGATCCGATCGGCGCGGCTGCCGATCAATCGTTCGTAGCGTGCCGAATGGCCGGTTGCGCCGATGACAAGCAGTTCGGCCTTGAGATCCTGGGCAAGGTCAACAATGTCGCGTACGGGATGCCCCGCGATGACATGGGTGTGAAGCTTGACATGACAGGCGGCATCAGTATCGACATGGCCGCGGACCGCGGCATAAAAAGATCGCTTGTGACGGCTTCGTTTCCCGGTCGGTTGTGCGTGGACTAGTTTCTGGAATTCACCCAGCGAGGGAGGCGGCTGCATTGACCAAAATCCTCCTGGTCCGGCATGGCCACGTCGAAGGCATCAAACCAGAACGCTTTCGCGGTCGAACCGAGCTGCCTCTGACCCATCGCGGAGTTTTGGAAGCTCAAGCCGTTGCGCGCCGCATCGCGTCGGCATGGCGTCCGGTGAAGGTCTATACCAGTCCGATGCAGCGGTGCGTCGAGACCGGGCGCGCGATCGCCAATGCGTGCGGTGTCGAATCAGAGGCCATCGATCACCTCAACGATATAGACTATGGCGCATGGCAATCGAAGAGCTACGAAGAGATCGAGAAGACCGATCCTCAAGCTTTCGCATCGTGGTTTGCAACCCCGCATCTGGTTCGTTTTCCCAACGGCGAGTCGCTACAGGACATGGTCGCACGGACCGCAGACGCGCTCAGGCTCGTTCTAGACCGGCACGCCGGGGACATCGTCGTTCTGGTTGGTCACAGCAGTATGAACCGTGCCTTGCTCCTGCAATTGCTCGATCAACCACTGTCCGCCTATTGGCGCCTTGGACAAGCGCCGGGCTGCATCAACGAGATCGACGTGGTCGGTGGGCGCATCACTGTTTTAGGGATCAACGAGACGCAGCATCTCGATGGTCTTCCCGGCTAATCGCACCGCGCCCGCGAGGGCTATCCGGCGTCCTGAGAAAGATCTAAGGGCCCGCAAGACTCAAGAAAATCGGATCAACCTGATCCCCATCACTCATAAGCCCCATAAGATGCAAGTCGGCTCGATGCAGGTGGACTTCTAATATCGCCAAAAGCAGTGACAGCACGGTCGCAACATAAAGGAGAGCAGGCGAGGTTGGTGTCCGGACACTCTGATCGTGCGGCGACACCAGATCGCGGAACGACCGGCAAATTGAAATGAAGTGTTCGTACGCCTTGGATCGCATCTGCATTTGCCGATCCTTCTGACGAATGAGGTGCACGGTAGGCGGCGCGCCGCATAAGTTCAACATGATAGAGATGCGGCCTGGCAGCGCATGAGAGGGCCCGCTCTCGTCGCAGCGCAACATGAAACTGAAAACACGTTCGATCCGTTCGAAGCCGACATTTTGCGGCGAGGCGGTGGACCCTTTATGGTCAGCCCAATCGCGGCTAGCGGAAAACGGCTCGACAGCGATGGACAAGCAATGAATTGGCGACTGTACTTCTGCGCAATCGCGGCCGCGCTGTCGCTGGATGTCGAAGCTGCTTTGGCTCAGCTTTCCGGACATGGTGGACCGGTTCGCGCGTTGGCGACTTCGGCCGACGGCAAGAGCGTCCTGTCCGGCAGCTTCGACACCTCGGCGATCCGATGGTCGCTCGCCACGGAATCCGCCGAACAGGTTCTTCGCTTTCATTCCGACGCAGTGAATGCGGTAAGCTTCTTAGCCGACGGCCGCATGGCCACCGCGGGAGCGGATGCACGAATAGCGATCTGGACGGCGGGCCGCCAGCAACCGGATGAGGTTTTTGAAGGTCATCGCGGACCGATTGTGAGCCTTGCTGTATCACCCGATGGTTCGACGCTCGCATCCGCGTCCTGGGATTCGACCGTGCGGCTCTGGCCGCTCGGTTCCGGTTCAAAGCGCGTGCTGGAAGGTCATTCGCAGAACGTCAACGGCGTTGCATTCACTCCGGATGGAAAATCGCTCGTCAGCGTCGGTTACGACCTTACGCTCAGGATCTGGCCGCTTGTGGCGGGCTCGCCGGAGGTCACTACGCTTCCATCGCCTCTGAACGCGGTTGCCGTCGCCCCCGACGGCGAGATCGCAACGGGCGGTGCCGACGGATGGCTGCGGCTCCTCACAGCCGCAGCCAAGCAAACCGGCGAAATCCAGGCCGGTTCGACGCCGATCGTCGCGCTGGCGATATCTCCGGACGGCGCGCTGATCGCGGCCGCTAGTATCGGTGGCGCCGTATCGATTATCGATCGCAAGGCCCGAAGCCTGGTGCGAACCCTGGTCGGCCCGGGGCCTCCGGTCTGGTCCGTGGCGTTTTTGCCCGATAGCGCGACATTGCTGACGGGTGGCGCCGATGGCATGATCCGGCGCTGGAATGCGCTGACTGGCGAGCCCATAGGATCATCGCTGAGAGGTACTTCGGCTGATCCACTGGCAGCCTATGCCGGGGATCATGGCGCTGAAATATTCAGGGCTTGCGTTGCCTGCCATACCCTCTCCGAGAAGGAGGTGCCGCGCGCCGGCCCCACTCTCGCCGGATTGTATGGCCGCAGGATCGCGTCGCTGCCCGGCTACCGTTTCTCCGAGGCGCTGAAGGAAATGGACATCGTCTGGACTCCCGAGACCGTCGCAAAATTGTTCGAAGTCGGTCCAAACACCTACACGCCGGGCACCAAAATGCCGGAGCAGCGCATCGGTGCGCCGGAAGACCGCAAGGCGCTGACCGATTTTCTGGCCCACGCGACTGCCAAATAGCCAGGGCGGGCGCAGCCGGATTTACGGGTGCACAGCCTAATTCTTGCTCTCGCGCTCGCGGAGATAATCGTCGGTGGTACGGACCGGCGCGCGTTCGCCAACGCCGGAGAACGGATCGAATTGCTGCTCGCTCATGGTGATCACGCGGCAGTCGGCGCACATTCTTACCGTGTCCAGCCGCTTGTCGCCGACGGGAAACATCCAGTTTCGGCCTTCGAGTTTTGAAGCGACCTTGTCGATGGTGCTTTTGACGCCGAACGGCTTGCTGCAGCGGATGCACAGCGCCGGCTCTTCCTCCTTGATGATCCGCGTGCGTGCGCTGTCCGCCGTGAAATCGATCCGCGGTACCAGGGTGATCACCTTTTCCGGACACGTGCTCTTGCACAAGCCGCACTGAACGCAGGCGTCTTCGACAAATTTGAGCGCAGGACGATCGGGATCGTCCAGGAGCGCACCGGTCGGACACACCGATACGCAGGAAAGGCACAGCGTGCATCCATCCACATCGACGCTGATCCCGCCAAGCGGCGCGCCTTCAGGCAGCGCGACGACGTCGGTCGGAGCCGGCGCTATTCGATGCAGTTCGCTCAGGCCGAAGCGGAGCAGATCGCGCCGCTTGCCAACCGTTTTGAAAGTCGCCGGGCGCTGAACGGTGGCACCAGGCTCGATCCCGCGCAGCGTCTCGCCGAGCGTATCCGGATCGTCGGTTTCGATTGTGGAAACACGGCGTCCCGCAAACCCCAATCCGGAAAGAATGGCATCGCCCATCGCGATGGTCTGCGAAAGTCCCGCCAGGTCGTGCAGCGGCTTTGCGCGCAACAGGAACCGCACATTCGCAGCGCCATAGGCGAATGCCGCGACGACGATTTCCAGACCGACCTGCGTCACCTCGTTGACGGCAAGCGGCAGCACGTTGGCCGGCAGTCCGTCGCCATGACGGGCAAGCGCATTGATCAGCGGCGTGCCGTGCGCGCCGTCATGCAGCAGAACAACCGGTTGAGGGCCGCCGGCCTGGTCGTAGGCCAGCAGCAGGGCACGAAGCTTGTGCGAGAGGGTGTCGGCAGGCGGCAGCGCATAGGAGGCCGCACCGGTCGGGCAGGCTGCGGCGCACTGACCGCATCCGGCGCAGATTTCCGCAGCTATCTTGACGTGATCGCCATCCGGCGTGATTGCGCCGGTCGGGCAGAGATCGAGACAGCGGTGGCATCCAGTCAGTTGTGAACGCGAATGTGCACAGAGATCCGCGGTGAAATTGATATATTTCGGCTTGTCAAAACTTCCAACGAGGTCGCGTGCTTTGAGCACCGCACGCAGCATCGCCGCCGGATCGCGCGGATCGGCGCGCATATAGCCGTCCCGCAGATCGTGCGCGGGAAAGAGGGGAGGTCCACCGGAAAGGTCGAGCACGAGATCGCAGCGCGAGGCCGCGCCATCGCGGGGAGCTTCGAAAATGAAGGCATCCCGCGAGGACGGGCGTGGGGCCGCGTAGTCGTCGATCGTAAGCTCGAAACTTCCGAAGTGACCCTTGGCGTTGCGGATCGTGCCCTTGACGATCGGGAAGGATATTGTGGAAGGTGGCGCGATCTGCGCCGGCCTCGTGATCATGACGCTGACGTCGAGGTGATCGGCGAGCAGCCGGCCGGCTTCGATCGCGGTCTCGTCGCGACCGTAGATAAGGATAACGCCTTCGCTCGACATATTGATGAGCGGAAAATCAGGCGTGGGCTCTGCCGCGGCCGCGAGCAGGGCCGCCATCTTCGGTCCCGCCTGACCTCCTTCAGTGGACCAGCCAGCGGTCTCGCGCAGGTTGATGAAGTCGATCGGCCGCGGACGCTCGCCTGCTTCATCCGAAAACAGCGGAACTTCCTGCATGCAGCCGACCGTAAGCGATCCTTCCGCCTTCGCGGCACTGCGAAACTGATCGAGCTCGGCCCGGCACAATTGGCGGAACGTGGCGATCTCGCTGTTGCGGCATCCGATCCGAACGGCTGCCGTATCGAGGTGCATGGTGTCTTCGCACGAGCACAACAAGATCGTCTTGGGAGGAGGATGGGCCATGCCTTGCCTCACGACTCCGACTAAAGTGGCGCGGAACGGCAGCGAGCGGACTCGCGCGCCAGCGGTCCCGCTCGTATAGTTATTCCCAATAGAAGCGAAAAGGAAGCTGGAGCGTCATCTGTCGCCGACCCCAAGCACCCACGCGCATCTCTCGGAACGGATCGATCTGCCTCCGCCGTTTACCCTGGTGAGGCTGCGCGAAAGCGGTGACGCCTTCACCCACGCGATTGAGATCGCGGTAGCGAGCGGCGCCGGTACGCTGGTCTATGTCGGCCGCTTTGACCTCGCGGAGTTTGCGGTTGTGCTCGAACCGAACGAAGCATTGCGCACCGCGCGCCGCGCCTTCCACGCCGGGATGGTGGCGCTGACCGACGCCTTGCGCGCCTATGCGCCGCCGAACAAGGAGGTGGCGATCGATTGGCCCGACGCGATCCGCATCGACGGCGGCCTGGTTGGTGGCGGGCGGCTTGGCTGGCCTGCATCCGCGAAGGAGGACGAGCCGCCGCCATGGCTGGTGTTTGGCGCCATGATCCGGACCGTCGCGATGACTGACGGGGAGGCTGGTGTTCATCCGCTCGGCTCCGCGCTGGAGCAGGAGGGATTTGGCGAAGCGGGCGCCGTTCAGGTGACGGAAAGCTTTGCGAGACACCTGATGCTGGCCATCGATGCTTGGCAGGTGGACGGATTTGGCGCGGTGGCGCGCGAATACCTAAGTCGGCTTACGCGTGAACGTCGACTAAGCCGCCGTATCGACGACAACGGCGATCTTGTCACGCACTCGATCGGTGCCGACAAGGCCGAGCGGCACGATCTGCTCACGGCATTGGCCGCGCCGTCGTGGTTCGATCCGAAGCTCGGAGGGCCACGCCTGTGAAGCTCCTGCGCACCATCGCGCTCGATCCATCGGACACGTTCGTGTTCGACGCGGCGGCCGAGCCTGGGGACTGGGCCGTATCGGGCGCGTTCCGGTTCTACGACCGCGATCCGGCCGGGCTGACCGGCAAGGACCGGTCGGCGTTCCGCAGCGGCTTCCTCGGGGTGCGCTCGTGGGGCTGGTCGACGCTGGTGCAGATCGTTCCCGCGACCAAGGACGATCGCCGAAAGCTGGTGGAACTCCTGGCCGCGCAGCTTGTCGACCGCTTCGGCGCGCCGGATTTTGCAATCGCGCGCGTTGCGGCCGAAGAGGAAGTCGCCTTTGTGGAACAGCTCTGCACGCATCCTGTCAGTACTCTAATCGCCGTCCACCGTTCGGCGGCCGATGGCGAGGTCCGCGAGTCATTCCGTAGATTGCAGCTGAAGGAGGGGAGCGGCCACCGCAACGCGTTCTCGTTCATGGAGGTCGAGGATGACCCGGAGCCGGACAGCGATCTTAGGCTTGCCGATATGAGC
The DNA here is from genome assembly GCA_005884765.1 of Alphaproteobacteria bacterium. Classification (GTDB taxonomy): domain Bacteria; phylum Pseudomonadota; class Alphaproteobacteria; order Rhizobiales; family Xanthobacteraceae; genus Bradyrhizobium. The sequence continues at coordinate 43,017 of VAZV01000153.1, read as the reverse complement.
CTGGAGCCGCGCCGCCGATGAAGGATTTCTGGATTTCCTGCGGCCATCACCTGCTTGATCGCAATGCGAACGGCGGGCTGGTGGTGACGGATGAGTTTCTCAAGGCCTATTTCGCGCGTCCCGAGCTGATGCCGCCTGAAGACGCCTGCGCGGTCGAACGCAGATTACACCGCGAATTGCTCGCCGACCCGCGCCGGCCGTCCGGCGCCGACGAAATTGCCGCGATCGCCGATGCCGATGCTCGGGAGAATTGGCAATTCGTGCTCGCCTTCCGCGACCTATTGCTGCGGCATCCGACGCTGGAAGCCGCCTATCTCGCGCTGGTCCGCTCGGGATCGATCGCGTTGCCGCCGCTGTTCATCAATCAGCTCGTTCATGTGATCCTGCGCAACGCGCTGGACGGCTGCGATGATCCCTTCGTGGTGCGCGCGGCTGAATTGTTTTTCCGGCCGCAGCGGATCATGCTGCACGAGCAGTCGTTGCTTCTCGGGGACGAGGAGATCATTGGCGGGCTCAAGATGACGCCGGTGTTGTCGCTGATGTCGATGCTGGGCGCGCCCACTGAGACGCAAATCGACGTTCTCGATGCCGATAACGCCGAGCACTATTGGCATCGCTGCGACCAATTCGACATGGGTTTCGATCTCACCGCCGGAACGCGCGGACCGGCGGCGCTTGCAGAAGCCATGACGCGCTGGATTGCCCACCTGCTCGGGCTAGATGTGGCGATCGAGCCGCTCACTCAATTGCGCGATGCAAAACTCACCTGGTACGTCGGACTCGATTCTGAGGCCACCGGGATCGGCGACCGGCTGTGGCGCGGTGAAGCCCTGGACGAGGGCACCGCGGGCCGCGTGCTGGCGCTGTTTCGCCTCGGCTTTAGCGATGCTGCCGTGGTGGCCGAGGCCGTCGAGCAGGAGCCCGTGTATCTGATCGCAGCCATGACGCCGGACCTGAACTTGCGGATTGCCGTCGGCGTCGTGGTCGAACGCAGCAAGGCAGACTCGCCCTGGATCGATTTCGTCTGGCGCGGTATCGGCGTTCTGCCCGACGAGCCGGAGATGAAACCGTGGACGGTTCTGCGCGAGCAGGAGGAGGCGACCCTTTATTATGCGGGCAGTGCCGCGGTTGATCTCTATCGCTCCGAGACCGCGCGTTACCGTGAGAATCTCACGACTGGCGCGCCGAGCATCTGGGTCGTGCTGAGCCCTTCGGAAGGTGCTTGGCCCTACGCGCTCGCGGCCGTCACCGCCGATCCCGCGGAGGGGGAAGCTTTTACGGAAGCCGGCGCCAATCTCGTCGAAGCGGTGCCGATGCCCGAAATGCTTCGCGAGGCAATTGAAAAATTCGTTGCCGAGCACCACGTCGAAAGGCAGTTCGTCAAGCGCGAGCGGCGCCGCGCCGATCCGGAGGCGCTCGCGCGGCGTCATCATGATGAAGGCGGCCACGAATGAGCGACGAGGAATTCCTTGCCCGTTGGTCTCGCCGCAAGCACGAGGCGAGGGCGGTCGTTGACGCGCCGCCGCCGGAGCCTGCGCCGCCGCCGGAGCAGGCCGAGGCGCCGAATTCGCCGCCAACTGCCGCGGCTGCACATCCAAAGGACGTCGAGGTTGACCTGGCGAGCTTGCCCTCGATCGAATCAATCACGGGAACAACAGACATCACGGCGTTCCTGCGCCGCGGCATCCCGCCGGAGCTGAGCCGTGCGGCGCTTCGTCGCGCCTGGGCCGCCGATCCGGCCATCCGCGACTTCGTGGGCCTCGCGGAGAACGCGTGGGACTTCAACGACCCAAACGCGATGCCGGGCTTCGGGCCGCTCGATTGTTCAAAAGAACAGCTTGCCACCCTGGTTGACGGGATTGTTGGGCGTGCGCGCAGCGTCGTGGACAGTCTTACGACCGCACTCGCAGAGCAGAAGGATGTCAGCCAATCAGTTGATTCAAACCAAGAACCGTCGTCGGAATTACGTATCTCGGAAGCGGTCGCCGATGTAAGCGCTGCCAAAGAGATTTCGCCGGACTCGCCCCCAACTCCTATTGCAGTGCAACTGGAAGCGCCGCGGAGCGTTGAGAGCGATCAAATTTCAACTCGGCGTCGCACGCACGGGGCCGCGCTGCCCCGCTAAACTTTCGACCAAAGATTATAGCCTCGGGCTATGTCGATCAATTGACCGGTTCCCGACCGAAGCCTAGTCTTCTACGGCGAAAAATAATCAAGCGCTTTGGACACCTTTGGGTGGATGAGAGGTCCACGTGCGCGATGCGGGCCTTGATCGTGCCATCGATGCGGCGGGCGGCGTAGCCGAGCTTGCCCGGAAGATCGGCATTGCCCAACCCTCGGTTTCGAACTGGAGGAGGGTGCCCGCCCAGCGCGTGATTGCCGTCGAGGCCGCGACCGGAGTGTCGCGAAAACAACTGCGCCCCGATCTCTACAACGAGCCAGCCGTGCAAGATGATGCCATCGATCCCCTCGATGCCGCCCGCGCTCGGGAATACGCATTGCTTGCCGCATTGCTTTCTTGCGCGCCATCGACGGCATTGCTTGGCCAGATCGCAAATCTGGAAGGCGACGCCACGCCACTCGGTCGCGCCCATGGCGCGCTGGCGGAAGCCGCATCGAACGCGATCGCCGCTGATCTCGAGCGGGAATATTTCGATCTGTTCGTCGGTCTCGGGCGCGGCGAGTTGCTGCCTTACGCGTCCTATTATCTGACCGGCTTTCTCCACGAGCGTCCGCTGTCGCGCCTGCGCGGGGATCTCGCGTCGCTCGGCATCGAGCGGGCCTGGACCAACCTTGAACCGGAGGATCATGCGGCCACGCTGTGCGAGATCATGGCGGGCCTTGCCACCGGCTGTTTCCCGGCCCCGCCGGAAGTACAGCGCGCGTTTTTTGAAAAGCATGTAGCGCCGTGGATGGGCCGCTTGTTCGCCGACATGGAGAGCGCAGCGAGCGCCAAGTTCTACCGGTCGGTGGGATCGCTCGGCCGGCGGTTTCTGGAAATCGAAGCTGAGGCATTTACGTTTGCGAACTGACCAATGACGTTTGGTCTGGGAGAGAAACGATGAAGAATGACACGAAAGCAACCGCTGGCCGACGTGATTTCCTTCGCAAGGTTGGGGTCGGCGCGGTTGGCGCCGGCGCGACACTGGCGACACCGTTGATTGCACCCGCGCAGGCTGACAGCGAGAACAGTGATGAGAAACGCAAGGCACGCTACAAGGAAACTGATCACGTGAAAGCGTTTTACCGCGTCAATCGTTATCCTGCTTGAGGGAGGCGGCCGTGCTGATCAAGAGAACACAACGCGAGCGTTCAGAGGTTGCATCCCGCGGATCAGTCGCATCCGCTTTGGCCGGACAAGCCGGCGGCCTTGACCGCCGCACATTCCTGCGTCGGTCCGGCCTTGCCGGTGGTGGCTTGGCCGCGCTGAGCGCACTGCCGATCGGGAGCGTCCACAAGGCGGAGGCCGCAGCCGCGGGGCCGCTCGCTTCCGGCGCGGCCATCCGCAAGAGCGTCTGCACGCATTGCGCCGTCGGATGCACGGTGACCGCCGAAGTGCTTAATGGGGTCTGGATCGGGCAGGAGCCGAGTTGGGATTCGCCGATCAACCGCGGCTCGCATTGTGCCAAGGGCGCTTCGGTGCGCGAGTTGGTCCATAGTGAGCGTCGGCTTCGCTATCCGATGAAGCTCGTCAACCGGCAGTGGACGCGCGTCTCCTGGGATACGGCGGTGAACGAGATCGGCGACAAGCTGCTCCAGGTTCGCGAGAAGTCGGGCGGCGATTCCGTCTATTGGCTCGGTTCGGCCAAGATGACCAACGAAGCCTCTTATCTGTTCCGCAAGTTCGGCGCATTTTGGGGCACCAACAACACCGACCATCAGGCGCGTATCTGCCATTCGACGACCGTCACCGGCGTGGCCAACACCTGGGGCTACGGCGCGATGACCAACAGCTTCAATGATATCAGGAATTCGAAGACCCTCGTGATCATGGGCGGCAATCCGGCGGAGGCTCATCCGGTATCGCTGCAGCATTTGCTCGAGGGCAAGGAGCTGAACAGGGCCAATTTCATCGTCATCGATCCGCGCCTGACCCGCACCGCCGCGCATGCGACCGACTATGTACGCCTTCGTCCCGGCACCGATATTCCCGTGCTTTACGGCATGATGTGGCACATCCTCAAGAATGGCTGGGAGGACAAGGAGTTCATCCGGCAACGCGTCTATGGCTTTGACGACGTTCGCAAGGAGATCGAGAAGTGGACGCCGGACGAGGTCGAACGCGTCAGCGGCGTGCCCGGCGCGCAGCTTGAGCGCGTTGCCCAGATGTTCGCCACGCAAAAGCCCGCGACGCTGATCTGGTGCATGGGCCAGACCCAGCACACGGTCGGCACCGCCAACGTGCGGGCGAGCTGCATTGCCCTCCTGCTCACCGGAAACGTCGGCAAGCCCGGAACCGGCGCAAATATTTTCCGTGGTCACGACAACGTCCAGGGCGCTACCGATGTCGGCCTCGATATCGTGACGCTGCCCTTCTACTACGGACTTGCCGAAGGCGCCTGGAAGCACTGGTCGCGAGTCTGGGAAGTCGATTACGATTATCTGGTTTCGCGCTTCGACGACAAGAAACTGATGGAAACACCCGGCATCCCGCTGACCCGATGGTTCGATGCGGCGATCCTGCCGAAGGCCGACGTCGCGCAAAAGGACAATATCAAGGCGGTGTTCGTTCAGGGACACGCCAGCAACAGCATCACGCGCATCCCGGAATCGCTCAAAGGATTGCAGGCGCTAGAACTGCTCGTCATCGCCGACCCGCATCCGACCACCTGGGCGTCGCTCGCCGTCGAGGCCGGCCGGACGGACGGCGTTTACATTCTCCCCGTCGCCACGCAGTTCGAGTGCAAGGGCTCGCGCGTCGCCTCGAACCGTTCGCTCCAATGGGGCGAGCAGATCGTCAAGCCGGTGTTCGAATGCAAGGATGACCTCGAAGTCATCTATCTGATGGCAAAGAAGTACGGCTTCGCCGACAAGATGTTCAAGAACATCAAGGTCGAGAACAATCTGCCGGAAGCGGAAGATGTGCTTCGAGAGATGAACCGCGGCAGCTGGTCGACCGGCTATTGCGGGCAGTCGCCGGAGCGCCTCAAGGCGCATATGAAGAACCAGAGCAAGTTCGATCTGGTGACCATGCGGGCGCCGAAGGACGATCCGGAAGTCGGCGGCGACTATTATGGCCTGCCGTGGCCTTGCTGGGGATCACCCGAAGTGCGCCATCCCGGCACGCCGCTGCTCTACAACAATAATCTTGCCGTGATGGATGGCGGGGGGACGTTCCGGCCTCGTTTCGGTATCGAACGCGAAGAGAAGCTTCCCGACGGCACGACGCGCAAGGTCAGTCTGCTTGCCGACGGATCCTATTCCAAGGATTCGGAGCTCAAGGACGGCTATCCGGAATTCACGCTTGCCGTGCTCAAGAAGCTCGGCTGGGACAAGGATCTGACCGAAGCGGAAATGGCCACCATCACAAAGGTCAATTCCGCCAATCCCGATGCGGTGTCGTGGTCGCTCGACCTGTCGGGCGGCATCCAGCGCGTGGCGCTGATGCACGGCTGCGTGCCCTATGGCAACGGCAAGGCGCGGATGAACGCGTTTGGACTGCCGGATCCGATACCCGTTCATCGCGAGCCGATCTACACGCCGCGCGTCGAGCTGGTCTCGAAATATCCGACGCTGCCCGATGCCAAGCAGTTCCGAATGCCCAACATCGGCTTCTCCGTCCAGAAGGCGGCGGTGGAGAGAGGGATTGCGAAGCAATTCCCGCTGATCCTTTCCTCCGGTCGTCTCGTTGAATATGAGGGCGGCGGCGAGGAGACGCGAACCAACCCGTGGCTCGCCGAACTGCAGCAGGACATGTTCATCGAAATCAGTACTGCCGATGCCGCCGATCGCGGCATCAAGGACGGCGGCTGGGTCTGGGTGAGCGGCGCCGAAAACGGCTCGCGCGCCAGGATGAAGGCGCTGGTCACCGAACGCGTCGGCAAGGGCGTCGCCTGGATGCCGTTCCACTTCGGCGGCTGGCTTGGCGGTGTCGATCTCCGCAAGAACTACCCGGCGGGCACCGACCCCATCGTGCTCGGCGAGAGCGCCAACACCATCACCAGCTACGGCTATGATCCCGCGACGGGCATGCAGGAGCCAAAAGTCACCCTCTGTCAGATCGTCGCGGCATAACGGGAGCAACGCACATGGCTCGGATGAAATTTCTCTGCGACGCCGACCGTTGCATCGAGTGCAATGCCTGCGTCACCGCCTGCAAGAACGAGCACGAGGTGCCCTGGGGCATCAATCGGCGTCGTGTCGTCACTATCAACGACGGCAAGCCTGGCGAGCGCTCGATTTCCATGGCCTGCATGCACTGCACCGACGCACCCTGCGCGGCGGTATGCCCGGTGAATTGCTTCTATACGACGGCCGACGGCGTCGTGCTTCATTCCAAGGACCTGTGCATCGGCTGCGGCTATTGTTTCTACGCCTGTCCATTCGGTGCCCCGCAATATCCCAAGGTCGGGAATTTCGGCTCGCGCGGCAAGATGGATAAATGCACCTACTGCGCCGGCGGCCCCGAGGCCGACGGCAGCAAGGAAGAGTACGAGAAGTATGGCGCGAACCGCCTCGCCGAGGGCAAGCTGCCGCTCTGCGCCGAAATGTGCTCGACCAAGTCGCTGCTTGCCGGCGATGGCGAGATCATCGCCCAGATCTACAAGGAGCGGGTGACCAAGCGCGGCTACGGCTCGGGCGCCTGGGGCTGGAAGACAGCCTACCGCGAGACAATCGAATCCTAGAGGCGAGACGTCGGCGAGCGGACGAAATATCGGGAGGAAGCAGATGGCGTTTTTCGGAAAATATCTCCGCCTGGTTCTCGGCGCTTGCGCGTTCTTGCTGGTCATCGCGATGTCGACGCCCTCCGGTGCCCAGCAGGTTAATCCGACTGCAAGCTCCGTGAAGGAGCAGCAGCTTCTGCAGGAACTCAACCGGGTCCAGGGGCGCGTCAGCATTCCCGACCAGCGCTCGGGCGTCCTCGAACAGCCGGCCGGGCGTGATTGGCGGGAATTCCGCAACGTCACGCTGCGATGGATCGGCGGCATCGCCATCCTCGGCACGCTGGCGGTGCTCGTGATCTTCTATCTCAGCCGCGGCATGGTTCGGCTTGAGAGCGGCCGCTCGGGGCGTAGCATCGTACGCTTCACCGCGTTCGAGCGTTTCGTGCACTGGATGACGGCGACATGTTTCATCATTCTTGCGATCTCGGGGCTGAACATCACCTTCGGCCGTCCGCTGCTGCTGCCGCTGATCGGCTTCGAAGCGTTCTCCGAATGGTCGCAATGGGCGAAATACGCCCACAACTATCTGAGCTTTCCTTTTACCATCGGCGTTGTGCTGATCTTCCTGATGTGGATCGCAGGCAACATCCCGAACAAGGTCGATGTCGATTGGCTCAAGCGGGGCGGCGGACTGGTCGGTCACGATCATCCGCCGGCCTACCGTTTCAATGCCGGCCAGAAGGCGATCTACTGGATCGTCGTGATCGGCGGTGGCGCGGTGGCCGCCACCGGTTACGAGCTGATGTTCCCGTTCTACCTGTCCGGCATCGAAGGGATGCAGCTTGCCGAGATTGTGCATTCGGTCGTCGCAGTACTTTTTGTCGCAGCGATGCTGGGTCACATCTACATCGGCACCATCGGCATGGAGGGGGCCTTCGAGGCGATGGGCAGCGGAACCGTCGATATTAACTGGGCGAAGGAACACCACAGGCTTTGGCTCGAGGAGGAAAATGCCCGAACCGGCGCCAACGACGCGCGCCCGCAGCCGGCGGCGACTGCAGCAGAATAGGGATCACGAAGCGCGCATTCTCCGCAGCGTGTCTACTTGCGGGCGGGGTTGTGCATGCCCGGCCGCGGACTTTTGCAAAATCGCCCATTTCAATTCGTTGAGGTGAACTGTCATGAAAGCCTTTCTGCTGGCCTGCATCGCGGCGGGGATTGTCGCCATCCTGGCCGTCGGCATCCTCGATCGGGTTCAACAACCCGTCGAGCAGGCCTTTGCGACCTCCGCCGTGCGGCTTTAACGGGCGGCGCGCGGGCGCGAGAGAATTTTTCCAACGAGTGATCATTCGGGGCGGCAAGGTCTGCATTGCGCAGAGGTAGCTCTTGAGAAGCGGCCACCAGGTGCGGTGGAACCCGCTGCTGCCCATTCTCGAGAGCTGACCATAAGAAGCCAAAAAGAAAGACGTGTGAAGCAGCTCACAGCCGTGCGGCGCAGCTCGATCTAATTCAACAGGGTGCAAACTTTTCCACGGTTTCAAACCGAACGGAGAGTTCCCCATGAGGCTTCTGACGATATCTGTATTTGCTGCCATTTCTCTGCTCGCTGCCGCGACCACCATGCTGCGATCGCACTCGCGTTCGACCGATCATCTTGTCGGCATGCCGTCGCTGCAGGAACTCCAGAGCACCACCGGTGCAAGCAAACTCCCGGTTGAGGAATTTGAAGATCAGTCATTGGTCTATTCGAACGAGACAAAACATTAGGACAAGACGAGCACTTGACTTCGCGGGGCGCTGAACCGCGCTGGCACGGCTGTGTTTGCGAGGGATCGCTCAAATCACGATCGCGGCGGTGCCGTGACGGGCCGACGATGTTTGTCCGCCTGGGCATGATGCGATCGCTTCAACGAGGTCACTGGAAGCGGTGCCGAAGTCCCGCCGGAACCGCCAAACCATATCGTTGGATGGATCGAGCGGTAGTGCAGCCAATACGCTCCCGCGTGATCGCAAGGACTGCTATGATTGAGCCCGGCGATTAAGTCAGCACTTCTGACAGGAGCAGAAAATGGCTCTCCTAAGGCGCGAATTGTATCGTCAGGTGAAAGGCCCTGAGATCACCCACGCGGATTGTTGCACGCTCGTTTTCGATACCGACGCGAAAAATTTATACGTCGAGCGCGAAGTGGCCCATTTAGACGCGAACGTTGATGGGACGATCGAGATCCAAACAGCGACAATGGATATTGCCGACTACCTCAAGCAAGGCGGCCAAACTGCCGGGCACCGCGAGCTATGGCGGTTGCTGCGAACGATCTTCAAGGAGGACGGCAGTTCAGAAGAAATGATGGTGTAAGCCTTACGCTCTGATCGATCGGCGCTGAAGAGAGGCGGACGTTGGAACGAACATCCGCCGTGCCGCATAGAGTCCAGGCTTCCGGTCAAAGGCCCCCCGATGCCGGCGAATCCGGAAGAAAACCTCCCAAGGTTGGCGGCCCTGGCATACAGAGCACCGGGGCCGCTTCCGCGTTGGACGCGCCTTCTGACTCCTTGCGCTCTCACGCGGGCCACGCGCGGCGCATCGGCAGCGGTAACTTGCACGTCGCGATAGCGGCACAATAGCCATGCACCGACGTGCATGTCGCGTGCATCAGCTCTTGCTCGGAAGTTGTGAAAACGAATGCAGCCGTGGATCTTGCTCAACCTGTTGGCGTTGGCGCTGTCGTTCTTCAAACAGCCGGATGATCTCACGAGACCGGTCCGATAATATGACGACGGTTTTGCGCTGACCTTCGGTTGCTTCCTCGGCTTTTCTGTCCATGTATTTGGCCCTTTGCGAAGGGTTGCTTTGAAGCTGGAACGCCAGTGTGTTCACGAAGTTCCCTTGCCAGAACCCTCAGCTTGCGGCGGCACCAGTCTTATCTTTTTGAGCGCCAGCGCCCGGTCAATGGCGCGTTCGGCTTCCGACACTGCCTCAGCTTTCGTCATAGCTTGGCCTGTCGCCGAAGGGCTGCCATCCAGCACGACCGACCATTTCCAGATGTGCCGACCGATGCCTTGAACGAGTGTGTATTCGATGTCGCGGTGTTTCATTTGCTTAGAAGAGCGGAACGGTAGCTTTGTTCCGCAGATCTCACGCAGTGCACATTGGTTAGTCCTGTGACACTTTCGATTTTCCTGGCATCGACGCGCAGGGCTCCGGGCGGCACGAGAATGGCCTTCAAGTGGGCCGCCCTGATTCCGGCGGGCGGATTGGAACCAGCGCCAAAGCGCGGCGATTGAATCGCGCGGCAGGGATCGATGGAGCTTCCCATGCCGCGCACAAAGGAAACCACGTCACTGGACGAACGCGTCATGGAGCAGCTCCGTCAGGTCAGGCAAAGACTCAAGAACATGCCGCCTGGCCCTGAGCGAACCGAAGCCCTCAAGAAGGAGGAAAGGCTCCGTCATGCCGCAGACTCATATCATTATCTCTTTTCCAGCGAACTCAAGCCGCCCGAATAGCGCGGGCTGGAACGAATCCCCGAGTTATGCATTTTTTTGCAGTCAGACAACCGGAGAAGACATGGTCGGCAGGAGCTATCTTGTGCGGCAGGCGGCCACACTTCTTGGCGTCGCAAGGAAAACGGCGGATCCTAACCTTGCAGCTGCGCTAGTCGGGAAAGCGGCTGATTATCTATCCCAGATTGACGAGGCTGTACCTCCGCTCGACCGCAGTCCGCAGCCTCCCGATGTCGAGCCCTCTCGCGGTTGAACTTCCGCGCGACCGAGCAGATGCTAGATGAAGCGAGCGCCGCGATCAGCGGCGTGCCCATGATGCGGCGGACGGCGCGGTTCACTCGCCATCGTGCATTCTTTGTTGTTCGCGTTCGTGAAGGCGCTCCACAACCGCCGCCCGCCTTGGTATGAGCACGGCCTCGTCCGCAAGCCGCTGCGCAAGATCGGAGTGATACTGTTGGACGATATCGAGTAACGCTTGCTTGGCGAGCCTGCGATGGTACTCGGCAAGTAACCTGTGCATGGCTGCAAGCTGTTCATCGGTCATGGTGCAAAACCTGAATGCCTAAACGGGTGGTCATTTTCCTGTCGAACCATTTGCCAATTCTACCAATCAATTCGCGCGGCGCGTTCGACCTTAAAAGGGTGAATTTTCTGAGTGGCTGCGGCCTTGTGCCGGACGGCAGGGTCGGTTGCGATGATGATACCCGATGCAATAAGGCAGCCCGCTATCGTGAGGACGGTGATCAAGACGACGACATTGCGCCAGGTGAGGTTCTCAAACATCGGTCGGCCAAGCCAAAGCCGGTCCGACAACCGGAACCGATCGCCATAGTTCCAATTCGCTGTAAATCCCCACAACGAAATCAAGATATTGAATCCCGAGATTTGAAAGAGCCGCCCCACCAACGCCGGTCCGGTGTCCCCGTTGAGCGCATCGACCGGCGCAGAAGCGGTGCACAGGTTGGGGACAAGTCCGTAGCGGATGTGAGCTAACTATTTGATTTCATGGTGCCGGTTGAGAGGATTGAACTCCCGACCTTCGGTTTACAAAACCGCTGCTCTACCGCTGAGCTAAACCGGCGCACTGAAAGCGCGATCGGACTGCCGACTTAAACAGGGCCAAGACCGATCGTCGGCCGCTCGAATACCAGACTCCTCCGCAAAGGGCCAGAACCCCAGCGACCGCTTTGGTCCGCCACCGAGCACGAAAAAGGCGGCCGTTCGACCGCCTTTTCCGTTATCGCTAGGCGTAAACCTTACTGGCAGCGGTGCCGGCGGCCATCGTCGCCCTTGAACCATGTGCCCGGTGTGCAGACGAAGCCGTTGCGTTCGGCATAACTGCGACCGTACCAGCCGCGGTCGCCGTTATTGTAATAGGCATAGGAATCGCGGCGGAACGGGGCGGTCGCAATTGCGCCTGCGGTGCCTACCGCGCCGCCTACCACGCCAGCTGCGACGTCGCCCGGCCAAAAGCCTGAACGATAGCGCCCGTCGTTCCAGCTGTAGGTCCAATCGGCATTGGCGTCACGGGACTTGACGCCACCGCGGTAGGTGAGCTGTCGCTGATAATCGCCGGTATAGGGACTGCCGGGTCCTCTGTTCTGGCAGTTGGCGTTCGGATAGAACTGCGCACAATAGCCGGGGTTGTAGACCACCTGCTGGGCCATCGCGGGGCTCGCCAGCGCGGAGGCGACAATTGCTGCAGCACCAAGAACCTTGAATATCCTCATTGCTCTCTCCGTTGTTTGCGGTCCCGAGCCAACCGCGAGCGCGTTGTGGGCGTTCCCAAGTTTCGCGCTCACGATTTCAAACGCGGACGAGGTTCCGAATTCGGTTGCGCGGACTTCAAGGCGATGTGAAGTTCCATCCTCATCAAACGCGCAAAGGGCGGCCATGTTCGCAATTCTGGGGTTGGGGTTTTTGCTCGGGATGCAGCATGCGCTCGAGGCAGACCACATCGCGGCCGTATCGAGTATCGCCGCGCGCCGCACCGATATCGGCGATATCCTCAAACACGGCCTGACCTGGGGCCTCGGCCACACCTTGACGCTGTTCGCCTTTGCCGGCGCGGCGATTTTGCTCGGACAGGCGATCCCCGAGATCTGGTCGCGGCCGTTGGAAACCGCCGTCGGCATCATGCTGGTCGGTCTCGGCGTCCACGTGCTGTGGCGGCTAGGCCGCGACCGCGTGCACTTTCACCGCCATAGCCATAGTGACGGCACCGTTCACGTCCACGCGCACAGCCATGCCAACCAGGCTGTTCCGCACGCCCGTGCGTCGCACGAGCATATCCACGGTTTTCGCTGGCGCACGCTCGTGGTGGGGCTGATGCACGGCATGGCCGGCTCCGCGGCGCTGTTGGTGCTCGCGGTATCGCAGGCGACAAGTCCGGCCATCGGGCTCGGCTATGTCGCGCTGTTCGGCATCGGCTCGATGATCGGGATGGGCGTGCTGTCGAGCGTGATCGCGGTGCCGCTCGCCGTCTCCGCGCGCTGGCTGACGTCAGCCAATCGCGGTCTGCAGGGCGCCGTCGGCATCGTTACCATCGCAATCGGTGTCATGACGATCATCGAACACACGACCACCTGAGCGCGGCGCTTAAGGGCGGGCGTTAACGATTGGATATTGCGATAGCAGGCATTTGCGTGATGGCCAACCCTTGCGCATTAGCCTTACCGGCAATTTGGAGGGCGGCCTTAACTCTTCGCGTTACGCCTTCGGTTAGATTCACAAAGGCTAACCCGGGACCCAATCCATGCAGCTGCGCGCAGCGCTGGCTCTTTTGATCGCAATGACGTCGTCGGCGCTGGGCAGCGATGGTTTCGACCTCGTGATTCCCGGGCGTCCCGGCGTTCCCGTCATCATTAACGGCATCGACGTGTCCTACGCCATCGTTGAAGGCACTTTCGGTCTCGGCAAGGGCATCCAGTTTCAGCCGACTATTTACGGCGGCCGTTACGTCGACTACGCGCCCAACGTCGGGCATTATTATCCGAGCTCCGGGCATGCGCCCGGCTACGGCCGCCTCGAAATCGAGCCGCCGGCGAACCGCAAGCTGCCGCAGCCTGCGGAGAGCTATTTTCAATCCTGGTCCGCGCAATCGGCTCAACAGCCGGCGCAGTCCGACGTCCCCTTGAATCCGCCGCCCATCATCTATGCGCCGCAAGGCGACGGCATGCCGCAGAATTTCTACGGCAAGCCGGAGGATTTCCGTCCCCGCGCGCCTAGGAAGCTGCCGAACTAACTTACGCCAACAAGCACAAGACCCGCAGGAGGGATTAATGCGTCAGACGATTTCAGGATTGGTCACAGCACTCGCGGTGATGGCCGCGGGTGCGGCGCCGGCTTTTGCTTGCGGCTTCACCCCGTGCGCACCGAGCTATGTGCCGACTGTGGTCTACACTCCCTGCTACACCGGCTGCGGCGGCTGGGCCTATGAGCGGCTGGCCGAGCCGACCACGCAATATTACTACGTCAATCAGGGCCCGACCTATTCCGGTCCCGGCATGTTCGCGCCGTATCCGACCTATCAGGAAAGCGCGGTGCCCCAAGGTCCGGCCGTCTACAGCTATCGCCGGCATCACCACTTCCGGCATCACAGCTATCACTACGGCTACCCGGTGCTGCGCCGTTATTATTGATCGCGTGATCGGTTAAATATGCAGCGCTCGCTCGCTTGCCCGCGAGCGGGCGTTGTCGTCTTGAATCAGCTCATCAGGCCGAGCCTGGTGGCGCCGACGTAAAGCGCGAGCACGGCGGCGTTCGAGACGTTGAGGCTTTTGATCTCGCCGGGCATGTCGAGCCGCGCCACCACGCTGCAGGTCTCGCGCGTCAATTGGCGCAGGCCCTTGCCTTCGGCGCCCAGCACCAGCGCGAGCGGCTGGCGCAGCGCGACCGCGCCGAGATCCTCGCTGCCCTGGCTGTCGAGGCCGACCGTCATGAAGCCGCGCTCGTTCAGCGCCGTCAGCGCGCGGGCGAGATTCTGCACGCTCACCAGCGGCACCAGCTCGAGCGCGCCGGAGGCTGCCTTCGCCAGCACCCCGGTCGCTTCCGGGCTATGGCGCGCCGTGGTGACGATGGCCTTCACCGCAAAGGCCGCGGCCGAGCGCATGATCGCGCCGACATTGTGCGGATCGGTGATCTGGTCGAGCACCAGCACCATGCCTTCCGGCGTGAGCGTTTCGATATCCGGCGAGGGCAGGGGATCGGCCTCGGCGAGCAGGCCCTGATGCACGGCGTCCGGGCCAAGTTGCTGGTCGATCTGGCTCGGCCGCACTATTTCGGGTGCTATGCGGGTATCGATATTTTCCTCGGCAAGCCGCCGCTCGGCGTTCTCGGTGAGGAAAAGCCTGCGGATCCGGCGTTGTGGATTAGCCAGCGCCATCGTCACAGTGTGCCAGCCATAGAGAACGGCTGGTCCGTCCGCCCTTGCCTCGCGGTCGCGCCAGGCCGGGCGGCGGCCAGAAGCGCCCTTGTCGAACGGCTTGCCGCCACGGCGGAACTGCGGTTTTCGGTCGCGATCGCCCATGAGGTTCTGCTTGTGTCACGGGTTCCGGATTATGGCAATTTGGGCGGCAAAAGCCCCGCCAATCGGCGGATCGCGTTGGTTGACTTTGCCCTGCCGCTTCGCCCATAAACGCGCCCGACTGCGAGCCGGCGTGACCGGGTTCCGCGGTCTTCACGTCTCAATGGCTGATCCGTCGTCGCCGCCGGCGATGCAGGATTCCAATGCCGTTGAGCCCTGGGGGAGTGTCCCGAGTGGCAAAGGGAGCTGACTGTAAATCAGCCGCCTCATGGCTTCGAAGGTTCGAGTCCTTCCTCCCCCACCAGCCTTCGCTCGCTTCGCGAGCTACGGCTGGGCAAGCCAGCTCGGCTCTCTCGTGGCGAACGAGCGAAGGCTGCCGCGCCGAAGCCCGCTAGGGCGAAGGCGGGCTCTCTCCGGCAAGCCACCCTCCATCCTTCACCCCGGCCTCCCCATATCCGTCTTCGGAAACGCCATCCCGGGCAGATAGAGCTTAACCGGACGGATCTCGTACACTGCCGACGGATTGGCGCGGCGCAGGTCGCGTGCGGCTTGGATCGCGGCTTCCTCGGTGGGGCAATCCACGACATAGAAGCCCAATAGCTGCTCCTTGGTCTCGGCGAACGGACCGTCGAGCACGACGCCGGCCCCCGGACCTCGCAAGGTGCGGGCCTTGTTCGTCGCACCCAGGCGCGCCGCTGGTCCGAGACGTCCGTCTTGTTCGAGCCGCTCGCGAACTTTGTGCAGATCGACCATCACTGCGGCGTCCTCTTGCGGCGTCCAGGACATAACTTCGGCTTCCACGTGATAGGCCAGTATGGCGTAAAGCATCGCTACCTCGCTTCGTTTGCGGCAATCAGCACCCGTGGGACGTTCGGCCCCCGCAAAGTCCGACAATCCGAATCACAAAAGCGCGGCGGGATCGCTCCCGCCGCGCCGCAACCTTTGTAACTCGCTGGTCCAGGGCTGAGAGCGCCCCGATGCCAAGCCCTAAAGCGATGCTTAGCGGGCGATCCCAGCGAGGTGACAGCGCTTGGTACAAGACACTGGATCACCTCCTTTCGTTGTTGGTGGAAGCCCAGAGTATAAGCAGCGAATCGGCCCTTGTTAAGGGAGCGGAACAAACGCCGCCAAACGGTTGAGGCGGCCCCGTCGGCGTGTTAGTTCATCCTCCGTGCGCGGGTGTAGCTCAATGGTAGAGCAGCAGCCTTCCAAGCTGAATACGAGGGTTCGATTCCCTTCACCCGCTCCACGATTTTTACGCCACGATACGATCTCGTGCGATTTGGCACGCCTTTATGCGCGCCTCTCCTCGCCGCCGATCCGGCGCGCCGATTGAGATCAACCTCTCCTAGAAACTTATCCCGCTGTCTGCTTCGCCTTCCACGGCGGGGATAAGGTTCGCGGCGAGAAAGTCAACGAAAGCTCTGAGCTTGGGAGCGAGATGCCGGCTCGACGGCCACAGCACCCGAAGCGGTCCGGAGCGGTCGGTGTAGTCGTCGAGCACCGTGACGAGCAGGCCTTCACGAAGTTGCCGGCCGATGGCGAAGTCCGGCAAATAGGCGATGCCCAAGCCTTGCTCGGCCATATAGATCAGCGGCTCAAGCGTGCTTGCGACCGCCGTTTTCGGCAGTTCAATCTCGACGCTGGCCTGCTCAGGCGGCAAGGGCCATTGCTCGAACCTTCTGCTGGTCGGAAACCTGTGGTGCAGACAGGCATGAGCCTTGAGGTCATCAGGGGTTTTGGGAACACCTTTGGCCGCGAGATAAGCCGGGGCCGCCACCA
Organism: Alphaproteobacteria bacterium; assembly: GCA_005884765.1. GTDB lineage: Bacteria > Pseudomonadota > Alphaproteobacteria > Rhizobiales > Xanthobacteraceae > Bradyrhizobium. The sequence continues at coordinate 26,385 of VAZV01000153.1, read as the reverse complement.
GGCGCCGGCGATAGGTGCCCAACGCCCGCGACATCAAGCGCGTGTCGCCGGCGTCGGCGAAGCGCACCACGGCGTCAAAACCCTCCTCGATCACATCGATGATCCGATCGCTGAAATCGAGATCCAGCATGATCTCGGGATAGGTCCGCATGAACGCCGCGAGCGTCGGTATCATCAGCATGCCGACCAATGGCAGACCGACACGCAGCGTGCCGCGCGGGGCCTCGTGTGTCTGCGACAGCTCAAGCTCGGCTGCTTCGATTTCAGAAAAGATGCGCCGGCACCGATCGAGGAACAGGGCGCCTTCCGCGGTGAGTGTGATGCTGCGCGTGCTGCGATGGAAGAGGCGCACGCCGAGCCGTTCCTCCATCCGAGCCACTGACTTGCCGATCGCCGATGACGACACGCCAAGCTGCCGTCCCGCAACCGTGAAGCTTCGGGTTTCGGCGGCCCGAACGAACGCATTGAGCGATCCCAGACTGTCCATCCGCGAACCTCGATATCGGACACCCATGTCCGATATGTTTGGAATTATGGCCTGTTTTTCAATTGGTCGAGAACGCTCATCTTGGGGCCAACGCCGCAACCGACCCCTCTCATAACACCCGGTCGGAGACGGCGGCCACAGAAACCTTTTCTTATCAAGGAGATAATCATGCCATCACCAGTCGTTCTCATCACTGGGGCCCTCACGGGCATCGGCCGCGCTGCGGCGGTCTCGTTCGCGAAAGCGGGCAATCGCGTTGTTGTTTCTGGGCGCAAGCCGGATGCCGGTGAGGCACTGGTTCGCGAGCTCCGTTCGTTCGGTGCCGAAGCCGAATTCGTCCAGGCCGATGTACGCAAGGAAGACGATGTCCGTCGTCTCGTCGACCGCACCGTCGAGCGCTTCGGGCGTCTCGATATCGCGGTCAATAATGCCGGCACCGAAGGCAAACCCGGCCCGATCACGGAGCAGACCGCGGAAAGCTATTCCGCGACGTTCGACACCAATGTTCTCGGCGTACTCCTGAGCATGAAGCACGAAGCGCGCGTCATGCAGGGACAGCGCAGCGGGACCATCATCAACATCTCCTCGACCTATGGGCACGAAGGTGCGGCGGGGGCCCCGATCTATGTCGGCAGCAAGCACGCCGTCGAAGGCATTACCAAGTCGGTGGCGCTCGAGCTCGCGAAGTCGGGGATACGTGTCAATGCGGTGGCGCCTGGCCCGACCGACACCGGCATGTTGACCCGCTTCACGGGCACGCCGGAGAACAAGGCGGCGCTGACGGCGACCGTTCCGATGGCGCGTCTCGGCCTCTCGGAAGAAATCGCCAACGCGGTCGTCTTCATCGCGTCGGAGGGAGCCTCCTACATCACCGGCCATGTCCTCCACGTCGATGGTGGCAAGAGCCACTGACTCTGAGGGCTTTCTCGTTCGCGCTTCATCGATCGGGCTTGTTCACGGTAGTCGATTGTTGCGACCAAACCCGGTTGGCGCGCAACGCATTTCAAAATAGTGGGAGGAGCCCGATGGGCAACGTAGTGACGAAGCACAGCATTTCTTCCGAACTGGCACAGAAGATGATCGATCAAGCGGTGGCAAAAGCCAGACAAATGGGGGTCGCCGAGAACGTCGCGATTCTCGATGACGGCGGCAATCTCAAGGCCTTTAGCCGTATGGATGGGGCTCCGATCCTTTCCATCGAGATTGCGCAGAACAAGGCGTACACAGCTCTGTTCGGCGTCTCCACCCAGGACTTTTTCGACTTTATTCAGCGCGACCCGTCGCTTCTGGCTGGGATCCCCACGCTTGCGCGTGTGGCGGCGTACGGAGGAGGTTTTCCTATCAAGGTGGGCGGAGAAGTCGTCGGGGCGATCGGTGTGAGCGGGGCTCCCACCGTGCAGCACGACGTCGATTGCGCGAAAGCAGCCCTTGCGCTCGTGCCCGATGCGATGCCAGCCGAATAGTTGGAGCTCAGATCACGATGATTCACGGCTCCAGAAGAACAAGCCCTACGAGCACACCTTCGGAGAGCGCGATCGTGACCACCTGCACCCGCCAACACGGAGACGAGTGATGACTGACAAGCCAGTGAAGATTCCAGGGCCGGACCACCCGATTTCGATCGAAGCGAACCCGTCTCGCATCGTGGTCAAGGTCGGCGGAAAAATCATCGCCGACACAAGCGCTGCGTTGACGCTTCGCGAGGCGTCATATCCGCCCGTTCAGTATATTCCCCGTCGGGACGTCGATATGGCCGCGCTTATGCGCAGCGAACACACTTCGTATTGCCCCTACAAGGGCGACGCTTCCTACTACAGCATTCCTGCTGGAGGTGATCGTTCACGCAACGCGGTGTGGACTTATGAAGCTCCATTTGAAGCGATGGCGCAGATCAAGGATTATGTCGCCTTCTACCCGGACCGGATCGACGAGATAAGTTAACCGGCGATAGGAAGGAGCATAAGAGATGGCGTCGATGGAAGAAAGGAACAGACGCTTGTCCTCGAAGCATTCAATACACTCTTCAACAAACGGGATTATGCGAACACGAGCCGGCCAGAGGCTGATCTCGACGTCTTCAGCTGAGTGATAAACAATCGTTCGGGCCCAACTGCGTCCAATGAAACGTCCAACAAAGCGTCCAACACAAAAACTGGCTGCGCGTCTAAGCCCATGGTATGCAATCGAAAATTCGATCGGAAGTTCGAATCGGCGCGCTTCACCCGCTTCATAATTTTCATTGTCCTGCCCGGAGACATAGGTAACAGGTCGTACCTGCGCTGCCTGCATTATCACCATAGCCCGTTGTAGTGCTTCTCGAATGGCTTGTGCCCCGCGGCCAAGCATTCAATCCTTTTCGCCAAACGGCCTTGGCGCGATTCGGAAATCGGGTGGCCGGCGGTCTTCCAAGGCTCCACATTCCAGCGCGTCGATCGCTCCATCCTTGGAGGCGTCCGATCTAACAGAGGAGTCGAACATGTCGAGACAAGACGACAACAAGGCCATCGTTGGTCGCTGGTTCACTGAATTCTGGGGCGAGAGCTGCAATCTCGGAATCGTCGACGAGCTCGCCGCACCGGACATGCTGCTCCAATATTCGCTGCATGAGCCGCGCAGAGGTCGGGAGGACATCAAGGCGTTCATGACCGATTTTCGCAAGGCGTTCCCCGATCTCAATTTCTGGGGCACCGCCGATCTAATCGCGGAGGGCGATTATGTGGTCGGCCGATGGGAAGGTGGCGGAACGCACACTGGAGCAGCATTCAGTGACTTCCGGGCGGGATCTTTGCCCGCGAATACAGGCCGCAAGATGCGATTCACCGGCACTACCGTCCTCAAGCTAAAGGACGGGAAGATCGTCGAGGAAATTGGCCTCGATGACGGCGTCACTGCCTTGCAGCAGCTCGGACTCATCAGGCTTGCGGCCTAGCTACTCTCGCAAAGTAATGGCTCTACTCGGTCGCGCTCGTCACTTGCGGTGCCTGGCCAGCCAGTCCTCGAAGCGCACCGAGCCGAGCCGGGGGTCGTTGCCCGGCGTGAGGGACCGATCATCCAGTTCTGCGCCGAAATAGCGGGCGTGGATGTCGGCGACGACCTTGCGCGGGTCGTTCGTCGCGATCAGGTAGCGCCGAGCGAACTCATCGAGGCTGAATCGTTCCGGCCCGGCCAATTCGACGATGCCGTTGAGGGGAGCGCCAAGCGTGACGTCGGCCAGCACGGCAGCGACATCGTCTGACGCCACCGGCTGATACAAAGCGGGCGACAATCGGACGATTTGTCCATCGGAAGAGGAATCGACGATTCCCCCGATGAACTCGAAGAACTGAGTGGCGCGGAGGATCGTGTAGGGAATCTTCGCAGCCCTGATCAGGTTCTCCTGCGCCAGCTTGGCGCGGAAGTAACCGCACTCCGGAAGGCGATCGGTCCCGACGATGGACAGCGCGACGTGGTACCGCACGTTGGCGGCGGCCTCGGCAGCGAGCAGATTGCGGCCCGACGTTTCGAAGAATTTCAGAGCCGCGCTATCCTCGAACGAGGGCGAGTTCGCCACATCGACGACAATTTCCGCGCCCGACAGGGCCTTGTCGAGGCCCTCGCCCGTGATCGTGTTGACGCCCGTGCTGGGGGCTGCTGGAATCACTTCGCGGCCTTGCTCACGGAGCTTGTTCGCGAGCTTCGTTCCGATGAGGCCGGTACCGCCAATAATGACAATCTTCATGACACTCCCTCGATTTTTGAGGCCACCAATGGCCTTGTTCCTGAAAGCGAGGGGGAAGGTGCGCCCATGCGGACCCGAAAGCCTTGCAGCGAGCTTGAATCGGGATTGAATTCTCCTTGGCTTCTTGTCCAAGCGGAGCATGGAAGTGCCGTTCTTGTTCGAAGACTATTGTCTGGACGCCGACCGGCGAGAGCTCAAACGAGGCTCAGAACTGATCGCGATCGGTCCGAAAGTGTTCGATCTGCTGCTTTATCTGGTCCAGAACCGCGAGCAGGTGGTGACGAGAGACGATCTGCTGGAGGCCGTGTGGGGCGGACGGATCGTCTCCGAGTCGACGCTGACCAGCCACATCAACGCTGTGCGCAAGGCGATCGGGGACACCGGCAAGGAGCAGCGCCTGATCCGTACGGTTGCACGCAAAGGCATCCGGTTTGTCGGCAAGATTGCCGAGGAAGTGCCCGCGGACGCCTCGGTCACGCACTCAAGGATCCCGCGCGAAAGGCTCGAGCCCATCCTGACCGTGCCGGATTCCCCATCTATCGCAGTCCTGCCGTTCCGGAACCTCAGTGGTGACGTCGAGCGGGATTATTTTGCCGATGGCGTCGTCGAGGATATCATCACGGCCTTGTCGCGTATTCGCTGGCTGTTCGTGATCGCCCGCAACTCAAGCTTCACCTACAAAGGCAGGACGGTTGACGAGAAGCAGGTGGGGCGCGAGCTTGGCGTCCGCTATGTCGTCGAAGGCAGTGTGCGCCAGTCCGAAAACCGGATTCGCATCACGGGACAGCTCGTTGATGCGGCGAGCGGCACCCACCTTTGGGCCGAAAGATTCGAAGGGACACTCGACGACATCTTCGAGCTTCAGGATCAGATCGCAACCAGCATCGTCGGAGCGATCGCCTCCCAGATCGAGCGGGCTGAGATCGAGCGCGCCAGGCGGAAGCCGACCGGCAGCCTCAGTGCCTACGACAACTATTTGCGCGCGATGCCTCATTTGCATCGAGGAACACGGGAGGCGATCAATGAGGCGCTGCCGCTGTTCTACAAGGCCATGCAGCTCGATCCGGAGTTTGCCTCTGCCCATGCCATGGCAGCCTGGTGTCATTTCTGGCGGAAGATAAATGGCTGGATGACCGATCGGCCGCAGGAAATTACGGAAGGCGTTCGATTGGCGCGCCTCGCGGTGGAGTTGGGCAAGGACGACGCCGTCGCGCTCACGCGGGGCGGACATGCGCTTGCCCATCTCGCCGGCGAGGTGGATGGCGGCATCGCGCTGATTGACAAGGCGCTGGTGCTCAACCCGAACCTGGCGCCAGCCTGGTTCCTGGGTGGCTTTCTCAGAACGCTGCGCGGTGACCCCGACGCCGCCATCGATTTTTTTACGCGCGCGATGCGTTTCAGTCCGCTCGATCCGGAGATGTTCCGCATGCGGGCAGGTGTGGCGCTGTCGCATCTGCTTGCGGGGCGCTTTGATGCGGCCTCCTCATGGGCAGAGCAATCGTTCGGGGAAGCGCCGACCTTCTTGGCTGTCGTTGCCATCATCGCCGCAAGTCACGCGCTCGCCGGCCGAACTGAGCAAGCGCGAACTGCCGTAGAACATTTGCGGAAGCTGGATCCCACTTTTCGTATCTCCAGTCTCGATGGCTGGATTCCGATCCGGCGCCCGGAGCATCTCGCCCGCTTCGCGACCGGCCTGCGTCAAGCGGGACTACCGGAGTGACCTCCCTTCGGGCTCTCAGCTATTCTGAGAAGGAGCATTCTGCTCACCCAATTGAGCCGTGGCCGCGCGTCAGCCCGCGCCGGTCCGGGCAGGCTTCTCGTCTCGAATAACCTCCAAGCCGGGCTTCCGCTGCCGGGAAGATCGGCATCGAGGCGGGGTTAGCATTCGTAGTCGGGCGGGTTCTCGCTCAACCCTGCGCCGTCCTACAGTCGTTGCTCCCCGGGCTTGCTGCTCGGAGGTCGCGCGGCGGAACAATCAAGAAATAATCAAAGGAGGAGTAGATGAAACTTGCAATCATCGCGCTTTCCACCGCGCTCGTCATGGCTGCCGCACCCGCTGTGCTTGCACAGGACACGTCGAGCAAAGCACCGGGTCACGAGATGCGAGCCAAGGCCAAGAAGGGACACCGGGGAGGCTCCGGCTATGCTGCAGGACGCGGCATGCAAGCCAAGGGTCCGAACAGGGGCTATCCGGGCGCTCCCGTTTACGCTCCCAGTCAACCCAGAGATATGACCGACATAGTCACACAGGGAGGTGGCGGTGGCGGCGGTGGTGGCTACTAAGTCAGCCGGGGCGTTAGCTCGTAGCTCAACGCATGAGCAGCAGCCTCGCACTCAATAACTGGGTTCGATTCCCTTCACCGCGCCAATCCGGCTTCGCCGAAAATCACCCGCTGGTCAAAACCAGGGTACTCGTGGTCAAGAGGATCCGGACGGTCGCCGGCCGACGGCTGCAAACGCCCAGTCGCGGCCCTTGCCCTGGATCAGCGCCTGGTTGATCCAGAGCATGGCGAAGGGCTCTAGAAGACGCGCCTTGGTCAGGTCGCCTGCGTCGAGCGGCTCGAAGCCCAGGGCGGTCAGCAAGACGGAGACGGTGGCCTTGGCGGCAGCATCATTGCCCGCCATGAACATGACCGGCCGGTGCGGCAGAGCGGCATTGTCGGCCATCAGGTTGGCGCCGACCTGGTTGAGCGTCTTGACAATGCGCGCTTGCGGAATCCATTGCGCCAGCGTTTCTGCTGCTGAGGTGGTGAAGCCGCGGTCCAACCCGAGCTTGCCGTCCTGCATGGAGAGCGGGTTCATGCAGTCGATCACGATCTTGTCTTTCAGCCCGCCGAGCGCCTTGACGGCGCCTTCCGCGACCAGCCAGGGCAGTGCCAGGACCACTTCGTCGGCTGCGGCCGCAGCCTCGGCAGGTGGCTTCGCGTCGGCCCGGGTCTCCTGCGCTAGCGCCGTGACTTTGGGAGCCGACACATCGCGCACGCCGAGGACAACGCGCTGTCCTGAGCGCGACCAGCCTCGCGCCAGCGCGCTTCCAACATTTCCGGTTCCAATGATGGCAATCGTCACTGCAGCCTCCCTTGGTTGATCCTTCTCTGAGTAGATCATTGGCTGATCTCCGTTGCGGATATGATAGGGGCGCAACGGCTACAAACAAAAACAAGCCTCTTTGATGAGATGGGTGGAACGCAGGCTGCAGCGCCGGCGTTCTCCGATCCCGCGCCAGAGGCGGCAGCGAGGCGGATGGCCTCATGCCGCAAACGCAGTGCTCGGCACCGAAAAATGGTGTATCGGCAGATACCGCGCCGGTGCGTGTTCCCGTGCGGCCAAGCCAAAAGTCTCCGGAGGAAATCATGTCGGCCTTGCCGCTTTCAGGCATCAAAATCCTTGATCTGACGCGCGTGCTGGCAGGGCCCTTGTCGGCGCAGATGCTGGGCGATCTCGGCGCCGAGGTGATCAAGGTCGAACGGCCCGGCACCGGCGACGATGCGCGCGCCTTTGGCCCGCCTTACCTGGTCGATCCCGATGGCAGGGAGAACAACAACAACTCGTTCTACCTTTGCGCCAATCGCAATAAGAAGTCGGTCACCGTCAACATCGCCAAGCCCGAAGGCCAGGCGATCATCCGCGAGCTCGCCAAATCCTGCGACATCTTCATGGAGAATTACAAGGTCGGCGATCTCAAGCGCTACGGCCTCGATTACGAACAGATCCGCACCATCAATCCCGGCATCATCTATTGTTCGGTGACCGGCTTCGGCCAGACCGGGCCTTACGCGCCGCGCGCCGGCTATGATGCGATCTTCCAGGCGATGGGCGGTCTGATGAGCGTCACCGGCCATATGGACGGCGAGCCTGGCGCCGGCCCGATGAAGGTCGGCCCCTCCATCGTCGACTACATGACCGGCATGAACACCTCGATCGCCATTCTGGCCGCGCTCTATCATCGCAAGGTCAATAGGGGCGAGGGCCAGCACCTCGACGTCTGCCTGCTCGACACCGTGATCGCCTCGCTGTCGCATTACGCCCAGATCTACCTCGTCAGCGGCAAGATGCCGCCGCGGCGCGGCACCTGGGGCAATGGCGGCATGCCGGCCGGCGTATTTCGCTGCGCGGACGGCGAATTGATGCTGGTGGTCGGCAATGACGGGCAGTTCGCGCGCACCTGCCAGGTGCTGGGGAGCCCGGAACTCGCGACCAATCCGAAATTCCTTGAGAACAACGACCGCGTCGTCCACGGCAAGGAGATCATGGCGATCTTCGCCGGCCTGTTTCTGAAAAACAAGGTCGCCTACTGGCTGGAGGAGCTGGAGAAAGCCGGCGTCCCCTGCGGCCCAGTCAACGATTTCGCGCAGGTGTTCGCCGACCCGCACGTCCGCTCGCGCGGCATGGAGATCAAGGTCGATCATCCCTTCGAACACGCGCTGTCCTTGATCCGCAATCCCATCACCTTCTCCGAAACGCCGGTGAAGGATTATCGCGCCCCGCCGCGGCTCGGCGAGAACACCAAAGAAGTGCTGGCAGCGATCGGCTATGACGACGCGAAGATGGAAGGGCTGAAGAAGCAGGGGATCATCTAGGCTGCGGCTGGCGGGACTTTCCCGCTGCCGTCAATTCCGCCGTTTGTGTCGTCCCCTGTGTTGATGAGTGGCGGCCGGCTGCACGGCCGGTTGTGACAGTTGCTGCCGCGATTCCTGGAGACGCCGCTGATAGCCGGGCGAGTCCATGATGTTCGGTGGACCGCCGCGAGCAAACAAAGGTTCGCTTGAAACGACGGCGGCGGAGGCCAGTGCCGCCACCGCCAAGAGCAACTTCCGGGGATTTTTCATGTCGAAAGTCCTCCGCCGTGATTGAAATGGACAATCCGTTCCAACTCAAGGCTTGATCACCGCGCGTCTCGCGCCAGCAGCCGGGCCGGGACTTTTCTTTCAGCACCACGCCCCTGCTAGCGCCATCACCGCGACCGACACCACCCGCTCGATGATATCATCGACGTCATCGACGTCGCATTTTCCGTCCGACAATTTCGTCAGCCGCTCTGAGTCGCGCACCGTCTGTTGCGCCATGGCAAGCGCGAAATGCAGTCCCCAATAGAGTTCGACATCGCTGCAACCGGGCAGCGAGCGGGCCATTGCGGCGACGAATTTCCGCAAATGATCGATCTCGCGGTTCCTGATGCGGCGGATGGGCGGGACGGATTCGATCGAGACGCGGATCATGAAGCGCGCCGCGGTCGATCGCTGGTTGTCGGGACCGAGGCAGCCGCGCAAGGTCGGTCCGACCAGTGCGCGCAACACCGCCTCGATCGGCGCCCGCCCGCCGCGCACCTCTTCGGCGGCCCTCAGTTCGCTGAGCCGCTCGCGGTTCAGCGCCAGGCTTCGCGTGACGAACAATTCCGCGATCAATTCGTCCTTGGAGCCGAAATGGTAATTCACCGCCGCAAGATTGACGTCGGCGGCGGCGACGATATCTCGCAGCGTCACGTCGCCGAACCCGCGATCGGCATAAAGCCGTTCGGCGGCGGCGAGGATGGCGGTCCGGGTCCGGTCGCTCGGCATGGCTGTCCCCCGCGAAGCGGAGTTGCAATTCAAACACTTGTATGAAACTATTGTTTCAAGCGTGGCAATGTCAACCGTGCGAAGTCGCGTCCGGCATTTCCGTGACTTGGCGCCTACCGTCGCGTTGTCGCGGCAGCGTCACAAATCTCCTTGCGATCGGCTGATCGCGGGAAGAGAGTGCGACCCAAGATTTCAAAAGCGAAGGTGAAGGAGCGTCCCATGGATTTCACAATGTCAGACCGCCAGAAGGAATGGCTTGGCCGCGTGCAGTCGTTCATGACCAAGCATGTCCGCCCGGCGGTGCCGATCTACAAGCAGCAGGACGCCGAGGGCGCGCGCTGGAAGGTCATCCCGATCCTGGAGGAATTGAAGAAGCTGGCCCGGAGCCAAGGGCTCTGGAACATGTTCATGCCGCCGTCCTCGCATGAGGATGACGAATTCCGTGGCGCGGGACTATCCAACCTCGAATACGCGCCGCTCGCCGAAGAGATGGGCCACATCAGCTGGGCCTCGGAGGTCTTCAACTGCTCCGCACCGGACACCGGCAACATGGAAGTGCTGATGCGCTACGGCACCAAGGAGCATAAGCGGAAGTGGCTCAAGCCATTGATGGACGGTGAAATCCGCTCCGCCTTTCTGATGACGGAGCCGGCGGTCGCCTCTTCCGACGCCACCAACATCGAGACCCGCATCGAGAAGGATGGCGATCACTATGTGATCAACGGCCGCAAATGGTGGTCGTCGGGCGTCGGCGACCCCCGCTGCAAGATTGCGATCGTGATGGGCAAGACCGATCCGAATGCGCCGCGCCATCAGCAGCAGTCGCAGATCCTGGTGCCGCTCGACACCAAGGGCATCAAGGTCGAGAAGATGCTGCCCGTGTTCGGCTTCGACGATGCGCCGCACGGCCACGCCCAGGTGCTGTTGGAGAACGTCCGCATTCCCGCCGGCAATATTCTGCTCGGCGAGGGCAGGGGCTTCGAGATCGCCCAAGGCAGGCTCGGTCCGGGCCGCATCCATCACTGCATGCGCACGATCGGCAAGGCCGAGGAGGCGCTGGAGAAGATGGTGAGGCGGCTGTCCTCGCGCACCGCTTTCGGCCGCAAGATCATCGAATATTCAATCTGGGAACAGCGCATCGCCGAAGCCCGCACCGATATCGAGATGAACCGGCTGCTCTGCCTCAAGGCTGCCGACATGATGGACAAGGTCGGCAACAAGACCGCCCAACTTGAGATCGCCATGATCAAGGTGGCGGCGCCCAACATGGCGCTGAAGATCATCGACAATGCGATCCAGGCGTTCGGCGGTGCCGGTGTTTCCGACGAGGCAGGCCTTGCGCGCGACTACGCCTCGATGCGCACGATGCGCCTCGCCGACGGGCCGGACGAAGTCCATAACCGCGCCATTGCCAGACTTGAACTTCGGAAGTATTCAAACGCTGCCACCCACTAATCAGGGAGCAGCCTTGAGGTGCTCCCCAAGAAGAATATGAGGGAGCGTCATCGTGGCCGACGGCGTCAGGAAAGACGAGGAATTTTCGGGCACCCAACCGGTCGAGGAGCGGCATCGTTTCGATGAGCTGCGCCTCGACAACTGGATGCATGGCCACGTCGAAAGCTACCAGGGGCCGCTGGTCGTCCTGCAGTTCAAGGGCGGCCAGTCCAACCCGACCTACCGGCTCGATACGCCCGGCCGCTCCTATGTGATGCGGCGCAAGCCGTTCGGAAAATTGCTGCCGTCGGCGCACGCGGTCGATCGCGAATTCCGCGTCATTGCCGCACTCGGCAAGCAAGGATTTCCAGTAGCCAAGGCTTACGCGCTGTGCACCGACGACGACGTGATCGGTGCCGCCTTCTACATCATGTCGATGGAAGAGGGCCGGGTGTTCTGGAATCCGACGCTGCCGAGCCAGACGGCGGAGGATCGACGCAGGATCTTCGAGAGCAAGATCGAGACGCTTGCCAAACTCCATCTCTTTGATCCGCAGGCCATCGGTCTCGCTGATTTCGGCAGGCCCGGCAATTATTTCGCGCGCCAGGTCGATCGCTGGACCAAGCAATACCGCGCCTCCGAGACGCAGCACATTCCGGAATTCGAGAAGGTGGCCGAGTGGTTGCCGCGCACGCTGCCGAAACAGGAGCGGGTCTCGATCGTGCATGGCGACTATCGCCTCGACAACATGATCTTCCATTCAACCGAGCCGCGGGTGCAGGCGGTGCTGGACTGGGAATTGTCGACGCTCGGCGATCCCATGGCCGACTTCACCTATCTGTTGATGCAGTGGACGATGCCGGGCCTTGAGGGCGTCGACCTCAAGGCGCTCAACATCCCCACGTTAGATGAAGCAGCCCAAGTCTATTGCAACATCACCGGCACTGCGGTGCCTGACCTGAACTGGTACTTTGCCTATAATCTGTTCCGCCTCGCAGGCATCACGCAAGGCATCGCCGGGCGGATTCGCGACGGCACTGCGGCGAACGCGAAAGCCCTTGAATCCGCCAAGCGCACCGTGCCGTTGTCCAAGTCGGCCTGGGAGTACGCGCAGAAGGCGGGGGCCGTTTAACGCACCGTGTCGTCGCTCGCGCCCCGGGCGCGACGGCGCACAGCAACCCGGCGCGCGGCTTTTCGGCACTTATCGCAGACGGCGGCCAGCTAGCCCTTGATTTCCTGCCGTGACCGGCGACAATGACCTCGCGTCGGCATTCCGGTACCAAAGCTTTTTAACAAGACGGGGAAAACCCGCTCGGCGACGGCCACTTGCTGCGCGGGAGGGAGCCGGTATGGCGATAAGGTTCATGCGCTGGCTGCACGTGCCTGCACGGCGAACCACCCGTGTTTTGCGCTGGAATCGGTTTCGTGCCGCAATCGCCGCCAAAGCCGGAAGGCTGGCAGCACCTGCAATGATTGTCGAAACAACGCGTTGCACGCGCGAGCGCGCGCGCCCGCGTTGCACCACGGAGGCGCGATAGTCTGAAACAGACTCCAAGCTGGCGCCAGACCGGCCGAAGGGCATCACCATCACCAAGGGAGGAATGCATGACGACGGTAACCCGACGTAACGTCCTCAAGGGCGGCACCGCGCTCGCAGGCGGCATGGCCGGCATCCTGGCCAGCGGCCGCGCGCCGGCTTTCGCACAAGGCACGACGGTACACTGGCTGCGCTGGAATGACTTCGTGCCGGCTTCCGATCAATTACTGCGCAAGGAGCTGATACCTGCCGCCGAGAAAGCGCTGGGAATCAAGATCAATCTGGAGACCGTGAACGGCAACGACCTGCAGCCGCGCGTGACCGCGTCCGTTCAATCGGGAAGCGGTCCTGATCTCATCATGGTCTTCAACAACCAGTCAGCCCTCTACGCGGAGAGCGTGGTTGACCTCAGCGATCTCGCCGAGGAAGTCTCGAACAGGGAAGGTGGGCTCTACAAATACTCGCGCGCCGTTACCAGCGACGGCAAGAAATTCAACTCGATGCCGTGGACGATCGTCGGCGCCATGAACGCGTACCGCAAGTCCTGGTTCGAAGAGATCGGGGTCACGAAATTTCCCGAGACGTGGGATGCCTATTACGACGCCGGCAAGAAGTTGAAGGCAAAGGGCCGTCCGCTCGGCCAGGCCGTCAGCCATTCGTTCGGCGATCCGCCGACCTTCGTCTATCCGCTGATGTGGTCCTACGGCGGCAAGGAGGTGGAAGCCGACGGCAAGACGGTGGCCATCAACAGCAAGAACACCGTCGAGTCCGTCAAGTTCATGACGAGCTTCTACAAGGATACCTGCGACGAGGGCGGCCTGGCGTGGGACGACACCAGCAACAACCGCGCGTTCCTGTCGCAGACCATCTCATCCACGCTCAATGGCGCGTCGATCTACATCGAATCTCTGCGCAATCCGGACAAGTACATTACCGAGAAGGGTGCGCAGCTCAAGACCGACATCCTGCATGCGCCGCTGCCCAAAGGACCACAGGGGCAGTTCGGTCTGCATACGTTTTTCTCGCACATGCTGATGAGTTACTCGCCGAACCAGAAGGCGGCGAAGGACCTGCTGAGATGGGTGCATACTCCGGCAAACTACGAAAAGTGGTTCATCTCACAGAAGGGCTTTGCCACGCCGCCGACCGCGCAATGGGAAAACCACGAGCTGTGGGGCGCGGATGCGGTGATGGACCCCTTCAAGGTCGCAGGCAAGCTCGGCCAGGCCCCTGGCTACGCGGGCCCCGCAGGCAAGAAGGCGGCCGAGGTGCTGACCAAGTACATCATCGTCGATATGTACGCGAAGGCAATCCAGGGTGCGTCGGCGGAGGATGCCGTGAAGTGGGCGGAAGACGAACTCAAGAAGATCTATACCTGACGCGCGTACCGGTACATGCGGCGGTGAACTGGCTGCCGCATGTAGGGCGCAACGAGGTGAAGCGAAATGGCGATCGCTGAAACCCGAATTTACATGCCGGGCGCGCCGCGCCCGCGGCTCCGGCTGCTCGAGGACGAGCGTTGGCTCGCCTTCGTGCTGCTGGTGCCGACGCTGGCGCTGCTTGGCATGTTCATCGCCTATCCGTTCGTGCGCGGCATCCTGCTGTCGGTGACCAACGCGCGCGTCGGCGTGCCCGGCGAGTTCGTCGGCCTCGCCAACTTCTACAAGATCTTCAACGACGGGATTTTTCGCACTTCGGTCTACAACACCTTTGTGTATACCGGCGTGACCACGGTCTTCAAGCTGGCGCTCGGATTGTGGCTCGCCATGCTGCTCAACCGCAATTTCCGCGGCAAGGCTTTCACCCGGGCCTTCATTCTGTTGCCCTTCATCATCCCGACCGTGCTCTCGACCTTTGCCTGGAAGTGGATGTTCGACCCGACATTCAGCGTCCTCAACTGGCTGCTTTACCATCTCGGTCTGATCACCGGCCGGATCAATTGGCTGGGCGATCCGGACCTTGCCATGATCTCGATCATCATCGTCAACATCTGGCGCGGCGTGCCGTTCTTCGCCATTAGCCTGCTCGCGGGGCTGCAGACCATCAGTCCGGAACTTAGCGAGGCCGCCGCCATCGATGGCGCCAAGCCGCTGCAGCGGTTCTGGTACATCACCTGGCCGCTGCTCTTGCCGGTCACCATGGTCGTGGTGCTGTTCTCGGTGATCCAGACGTTTGCCGACTTCCAGATCGTCTATGTGATGACCGGCGGCGGTCCGGCCAATGCCACGCATTTGTTCGCCACCTACGCCTATCAGATCGGCATCGGCACCGGCATTTTGAGCGAAGGCGCCGCCATCTCGCTCGCGATGTTCCCGGTGCTGTTCCTGGTCGTCATCATCCAGCTTCTCTACATCCGTCGCGTCGAGGTCCGCTGAGCCATGATCGAGGGCGCGAGGTGGCGAAAGTGGGTGTTCTTCTACGTCCCGATGGCGCTGTTCCTGCTTTTCCTGCTGTTTCCGTTCTACTGGATGGTGATCACGTCGGTGCGGCCGGATGGCGAGCTTTACCGGCCCTGGAATTCGATCAACTATAATCCGTTCTGGACCTGGAAGCCGACCTGGGACCACGTCAGATATCTGTTCGAAGAGACGCTGTTTGCATCGTGGCTGTGGAACACGACATTCATCGCGACGCTGTCGACCGCCATCTCGCTCGTGTGCGGCGTGTTCGCGGGCTACGCGCTGTCGCGGCTTAACTTTCCGTTTGCCGGCAGCCTCGGCACCGCCATCTTCATCACCTATTTGGTGCCCCAGACCCTGCTGTTCATTCCGCTCGCCGAGATCATCCGCAACTATCGGCTGGGTGACACGCCGTGGTCGCTGATCCTGACCTATCCGACCTTCCTCATTCCGTTCTGCACCTGGCTGATGATGGGTTACTTCAAGGCGGTGCCCAAGGAGCTCGAGGAATGCGCGCGGATTGATGGCGCCTCGCGCTGGCAGGCCATGCTCTACATCGTCATCCCGGTGGCGATCCCAGGCATCCTCTCGGCCGGCATCTTTGCTTTCACGCTGTCGTGGAACGAGTTCATCTATGCACTCGTCTTCCTGTCCTCGCCTCAGCAGAAGACCGTGCCGGTGGGCGTCACCTCCGAACTGATCCGCGGCGACGTGTTCTTCTGGGGGCCGCTGATGGCTGGTGCGCTGCTCGGATCGATCCCGGTCGCCATCGCCTATTCGTTTTTCGTCGAGCACTACGTCGCGGGATTGACCGGATCGGTGAAGGGCTGACAGCAATGGGACAGGTCGTCCTCAAGGGGATCAACAAGTTCTACGACAGCGTGCACGCCGTCAAAGACGTCAATCTGCAGATCCGCGACAAGGAGTTCGTGGTGTTCGTGGGACCGTCCGGCTGCGGCAAGACGACGACACTGCGGATGATCGCCGGGCTTGAGGCGATCTCCTCCGGCGCGATCTCGATCGACGGCAATGTGATCAATGAACTCGCGCCCATGGACCGCGACATCGCCATGGTGTTCCAGAACTACGCGCTCTACCCGCACATGAGCGTCTACGACAACATGGCGTTCGGCCTGAAGATGCGCAAATTCGAACGGAGCGAGATCGAGAAGCGGGTGCGGGAGGCGGCCGACATCCTCGGCATCGGCGAATTGCTCAAGCGCAAGCCGCGCCAGCTCTCCGGCGGCCAGCGCCAGCGCGTAGCGCTGGGCCGCGCCATCGTGCGTCACCCCCGCGTGTTCCTGTTCGACGAGCCATTGTCGAACCTCGATGCCAAGCTGCGGGTGCAGATGCGCGTTGAGCTCAAGAAGCTGCACTTGCGTCTCGGTACCACCGCCATTTACGTGACCCACGATCAGGTCGAGGCCATGACGCTGGGAGACCGGGTCGTCGTCATGAAGGACGGCGTGGTCCAGCAGGTAGGCGAGCCGCTCGAATTGTATAATCAGCCGGCCAACAAGTTCGTCGCCGGTTTCATCGGCTCGCCCGCGATGAATTTCGCCGCCGTGACCGTGAGCGAGGCGAACGGATCGCTGATCGCCGAGAACGCCGGCTTGCGCATCAAGCTGCCGGAGGAGACCGCGCAGCGCCTGCGCGGCCATATCGGCCACGAGGTCACGCTCGGCGTGCGCCCGGAGGACCTCACGGTGGCGGGTACCGCCGATCTCGACCACCCGTGCTTCGATGGGGTGATTGAAGTGGTCGAGCAACTCGGCTCGGAAATTCTGCTCGATATGAAGGTTGGCCAAGGCGTCATGGTGGCGAGCGTCGAGCCGTCCGTGCGGGTGAAGGTGCGCGACAAGCTGCGCGTCGCGATGCGCCCCTCCAGGCTTCACGTTTTCGATGCGAAGACCGAGGCGGCGATCTGACGGCCGAGCCGTCAACGGCGTATATCTCGCCGCTCTGGCCGTGGACCGTCATCGCTGGCTCCGATTGGGCGGATCGACAGCCGCGTCACGGGTCGAGTGAAGCAAGATAGGCTACAATCGCCAGCATATCGTTCTGGTCGAGGTTGCTCACCACCTGTGCCATCAGGGGGCTCCACTCGCCGGTCCGCGCGCCATGCGCGAAGTCGTAGAGCTGGCGAAACATGTAGCTTGGCGAGCGGCCGACGATGCTGGGCAAAGGACCGAGCCCCTTGAGGTCCGGACCATGGCACGGGGCGCATTGGAGCGTCTTTCCCGGCCCGCCTTTATTCACCAGCGTCTCGCCTTTCGCCAGGCTGTCGACCGGAACATACGCGGTGAACGTCGACCGCGGATCGCGGCTCTCGAACTGGATTAGATCGTCGGGAATTTCGAGGATGCGCTGCCCGAGCGGTTCGCGTTCACCGTTCTCCGTCGCTGCCCAGACCAGACCAGCGATGTAGCTTTTCGGCACCATGTCGCTCTCGACTACCTTGATGCGCTTGCGTGGCCTCAGGCCAGAGAAATAAGCCGCCGCCGCCTCCGCCTCGGCATCCGTAATCGGCTTGGAAAGGCCGATCATCAGAGAGGGCGGCGAACGACTCGAAACGCTGGTGACCCGCGTGCCCCTCTTGTACTCAGCCATTTGTTGGATGAAGTAGCTCTCTGGAAGGCCGGCGAGATCGGCGTTTTCCGGACCGCCGGGCCCGTCCGCACGATGACAGAACCCGCAGGCGAACACGTTGGGATCGCGCCCTCTAGCTACGATATCCGGTAGTGGTCCATGGTCCTCCGGGTGCCAGACCGGCGCGATGAATCGGGTCCGGAGCTGCGTCCAGGTATAGCCGGCCGTGCTGTTCGGTACGCGCACAGGTTTGCCGTCGTCGACCGGGGGCTTGTAGTTGGGATTGTTCTCCGGATAGGCCCACTGCGGTGGGGAGTCGGCGGCTTTGGCCGTGGCTTGGGTTTGTCCGTAAGTCGGTGTGGTGACAACCAGAACGCAAAGCACAGTTCCGGCCAGTGGCATTGAGAATGACGGCGACAAGGAACGAACGAGGTTCATCTGTTCCTCCCACTAAGTCTGCTTCTGCTGTGAGGCCTGCGGCACGAACCGCTCGACAGATAGGCTACATCAATCGAGCAGGACGGCGGAAGAGCCACTAGTCGCTTATTGCACATCGCGCCACTTAATGCGGTGCAGCGATATGTCCGGAGTTGAGGGTATACTGGAAGTGATCGGCCGGCTGTCAAAAAAGCGCTTTTAGCAAGCGTAGCCCGGATGAGCGAAGCGATATCCGGGATTTTCATATTTTTCCGTGAACCCGCATAACGCTGCGTTCTTGCGGGCTACTTACTCTGAGGGATGAGCAGACTACCGGCAAATGAGCCAAAAATGACGCGACTGGCCCAAACACGACATTCGCCGACTCTCGCTCGGAGGCTTCCAATCTGCTAATCTGAAGTTAGACAACTCGTTCTTGGTCGTGGGGCACTCCATGAGGCGACGCGAGTTCATTTCGCTTCTCAGCACCTCTGTATTGTTGGTCCCGCGCACGGCTGCGGCGGTACAGCCAGGCCGCAAGATTGCGAGGATCGGCGTGCTCTGGCATGCGGGCAGCGCGGAGGAGGAACACGAGTACCTCACCGTGCTCATCAAGGCATTTAGCGATCTCGGCTATGTCGAGGGCAAGAGCATCGAGTTCTTGCACAAATTTCCTGCTGAGCAGCTCAATCGGTATCCGATTCTCGCAAAAGAGCTTGTCGAAAGTGACGTTGATGTCGCCATCGCGGTATCGCCAGCCGCTGCTGTTACCTTCAAGCAGATCACAAGCACAATTCCCGTTGTGTTTGTCATTATGCCGGACCCGGTCAGCGCTGGACTTGTCTCAAGTCTGGCGCATCCCGGCGGCAACATGACCGGGCTTTCAACGCTGACGATTGATCTCTCCGGCAAATTCCTGGCGTTGCTCAAGGAGGCCGTTCCGAATCTATCCAGCGTCGCTCTGTTCGTTGACCCTCAATATTCGATCATGCAGCCGGGCATAATTCCGGCCTACACGGCGGCGACCAAGACGCTCGGACTTGCGTTTCGTTCGGTCGCGATTTCAGTACCTGACGCTATCGAACCGGCGTTCGCACAGGCACAGAGCGATCACGTGGACGGTGTCATTGCGACCGGGCCGATCTTTTTCAATGAGCGGGCCCGTGTCGGCGCGTCGGCGCTTGCCCATGGAATTCCGACCATCGGCTTGCAAGCGGAAATGGTCCCCTACGGCGTACTCATATCCTACGGACAGGATTTCCCCGACTATTTCCGCAAGGCCGCCGGTTATGTTGACAAGATATTGCGCGGCGCAAAGCCCGCGGACTTGCCGGTCGAACAGCCGACCCGTTTCAAACAGGTCATCAATCTCAAGGCCGCCAAGGCCCTTGGGTTGACAATTCCATCATCCCTGCTGATCACCGCTGACGAGGTTATCGAATAAGCAAGCGTAGCCCGGATGAGCGAAGCGATATCCGGGATTTTCATATTTTCCGTGGACCCGCATATCGCTGCGCTCTTGCGGGCTACTTGCTCAAACCGAGTTCTTCTGAGTTTGACCCACTGCGGACCTCGCCGCGCCGATATCCGCCACCGGCCCGTTCAAAACTCTGGGTTACGGGCGCATAATGTAGCAGGACCGGGGGCGCGTCCCCGAGGTGATCGAATGAAACGCCGCGAGTTAATCATTTTGCTTGGCGGGGTGGTGCTCGGATGGCCGCGCGCGGCCCGCACACAACAATCGGCGGTGCCGCGGGTTGGCTACGTGTGGGCTGGCGCCCGCGGGACAGACGGGAGCACCGCGGGACTACGTCGGGGCCTCGCAGACCTGGGATACGTTAACTTCTCGCGCTCAATGCGAGTGTTCTCGTGACTCCGGGCACGCCGGTCACGCTTGCGGCGCATCGCGCAACATCTACGGTGCCGATCGTCTGCGTGACCGGAGATCCCGTGAGAAGCGGCTTTGCGGAAAGCCTGGCTCGACCGGGCGGCAACATCACTGGCCTGTCGCTGCTCTCCGGCGACTACAGCGTGAAGTGGCTGGAGTTTCTGAGGGAGGCGGTACCTACCGCGCGTCGCGTCGCCATGCTGTGGAACCCGGACAATCCCGGGACCCTCAACCAAAGCAAACTGGTTCGCGAAGCAGCCCCTGGGCTCGGTTTCGGGTTGACAGCCCTCTCGATGCGGCCGGTGGATGTCGAGGACAGCTTGGCCGCACTTGTGACAGCGAGTTTCGACGGCTTTGTCGTTACCGACGATCCGCTGCTAGAAACCCTTTTAGCTCGACTGATTGCGCTTGCCGCTGAGCGGCGCCTGCCAGCGATTTATGCGTTCGGCGAAGCAGTCAAGCAAGGCGGGCTGATGTCGTACTCGGCGAATTTCTTCAAACTCTGGCAGCGCGCCGCCGGCTATGTCGATCGCATACTCAAGGGCGCACGGCCTGCAGAGCTACCCATCGAACAGGCGACGGAAGTCACCTTGAACATCAACCTCAAGACCGCCAAGGCGCTCGGCCTTGTAATCCCGGAGCCGCTGCTCGCTCGCGCAAACGAGGTGATCGAATGAATTGCTTCTGCCGCGGTGCATGAATCCGTTCATGGCACATCGCGTCACTTAATGCGGTGCAGCGATATGTCCGGAGTTGAGGGTAGACCGGAAGTGATTGGCCGGCTGCCAAAAAAAGCGCTTTAGAACGGCGAGCGAATACCGCTTCGGCACGCGGGCAGATACGTCGATCTATTGTCACTGCCCTATCGCTGCGATGCCGCGCTGATGCACGGCGCGGCAGCAAAAGCCTGCGTCCCGCTTTGCAGTGATGCTCTTCCCCTGTACGCTCGCGCCAACACGACCGGCATTCAGCGGTCGCTACGGCCAGGGGAGGATTTTCATGCGTCGCAACATTATCGCCGCGCTCGCGCTCCTGTTGTGGGGAGCGGGGCTGACCGCCGCGGTCGCTCAGCAAACCGTGAAGCTCGGTGTCCTCAACGACCAGACGGGGCTGTACGCGGATCTGACCGGCATGGGCTCGGTCCACGCCGCACGCATGGCGGTCGAGGATTACGGCGGTAAGGTGCTTGGCCGGCCGATCGAAGTCATCTTCGCCGACCACCAGAACAAGCCGGACATCGGCGCCAACATCGCGCGGCAATGGATCGAGACCGACGGCGTCAACCTCATCCTCGACATTCCCAATTCCGCCGTGGGGCTCGCCGTGCGCGAGGTGACGCGCACGCACGACGCCGTTGACATCAACACCGGCGCCGCCACCTCGGATCTCTCCGGAAAAGCCTGTTCGCCGCACGGCGTGCACTGGAGCTTCGACACCTACGGCCTTGCGGCGACGATCGGCCAGGCGTTGGTGAAGCAGGGTGGGGATAGCTGGTTTTTCATCACCGCCGACTACGCATTCGGGCATGCGCTTGAGCGCGACACCTCAGCGTTCGTCACCGCCGCCGGTGGCAAGGTGGTGGGGGCCGTGCGGCATCCGCTCAATACCGCCGACTTCTCGTCCTATCTGCTGCAGGCGCAAGCCTCGAAGGCGAAGATCGTCGCTCTCTCGAACGCCGGCGGCGACACCATCAACGCGATCAAGCAGGCCGCGGAATTCGGCGTGAGCCGCGGCGGTGACCAGCGTGTAGCGGCGCTCCTGCTGCAGTTTCCCGACACCCACGCGCTTGGCCTCGAAGCGGCGCAGGGCCTGACCGCGTCCGAGACTTTCTTCTGGGACCTCGACGATGCGACCCGCGGCTGGACCAAACGCTTCCTTGCCCGCAACGGCGGGAAGCCGCCAAGCATGATCCACGCCGGGACCTACGGCGCGACATTGCACTACCTCAAGGCGGTGGCGGCAGCCGGCACGACCGACGCCACCAAGGTCGTCGCGAAGATGAAGGAACTTCCGATCGATGACTTCTACACCAAGGGCACGGTGCGTGAGGACGGGCGTGTGATGCGGCCCTATTATCTGCTGCAGGTGAAGAAGCCCTCGGAATCCAGATATCCTTTCGATTATCTCAAGCTGCTCGCCACGGTGCCGGCCGAGGACGCGGCGCGCCCCCTGAGCAAGAGCGAGTGCCCGATGGTGAAGCACGAGTGAGTGCGAAGCAAGCGTAGCCCGGATGAGCGAAGCGATATCCGGGGTTTCATAATTTGGGTATACCCGCATATCGCTGCGCTCATGCAGGCTACTGCTGAGAGTCATGGTGGTATGTGTCGAGCTGACCGTGCGCGTTAGGATTCCACTTCACCGCTGACCCAAATCAAGTCGCCATACCCAAAGGAATCTATCGCCCGATGGACATGCTTGTAAAACTTTACGATCTTCCCGATTGCAGCCAGGCGTTTGAACGGCTGCGGCTGGCGGGAAACGTCTTGCGGCGCGCGCTGGCGCCCGAAAAGCATAAGGTGACCGCTTGGGTACGGAAATCCTTCAGCGAGGCATGGGCGAGCGAAGTCGAAATCGCGTTCAGCCGCCAACCTGTTTCCTGTTTCATCGTGGTCAACAAAGGAGAGATCCTGGGATTTGCCTGCCACGACGCCACTTGTCCCAACTTCTTCGGGCCTACCGGCGTCGACTCGGCGGCACGAAAAAGCGGAATTGGCACAGCCCTGTTGTTCGCCTGCCTTGAAGCCATGAGGCAGCAAGGCTTTGGCTATGCCATCATCGGCGGCGTTGGGCCTGCCGCGTTCTATTCAAAGGTGGTCGGTGCCGTGCCTATCGAAGGGTCCGAGCCCGGTATCTATCGAGGCCTGCTCTAAGGTTGCGCGATCCGCCGGGCGTGTTGCTGCAAAGGCCAATTGGGTGATTTTGCCCGACGGGCAATGCTCGCATGGCCGTCATGCGAAAATTGCCCGTCGTGTTACTCTGTCGCAGGCCAACGGCATTGCCGAAGACCCCAAATCAGCTTCACAGTCCCGCCGTCCCGCCTCGATCAAGAGGGGCGTTTCGCGATCGTCACGAACGTTGGGTGCGGGATGCGGTGGACGTAGGCGGCGCTGCTGACGAGAGCGCTGACCTGCGGACGGCAAAGCCGTGTGGTCCTGACGCCCCGACGCTGGCGTCAAGTTGGCGGAGCGATCCGCAAGCGATGGTGGCAAGAAAGCCCGGTCACCAGGGAGAGCGCGTTATAAGCCGTAAACCATTGCGCAGGGAAGGTCGGACTGTTTCGGCGAACCTGTGGCGACTACGCTCGTGCGCTTTTTTGTTTGCGTGCGAGGCTGCGGGTGCTTGCTGAGCACCCGGCTTTCCCTGCGCCCTCTATCTTTCGAGGGACATTGTCTTGCAAAGCTCGGGCGCTATCTGCGCTGCGAGAAGGCGGACTCGTACGCCTGGATGTTTGAAAATTGAATCCTACGAAGGCGCGCCACACCCCGCTGTCATCGTCCGGCTTGACCGGACGATCCAGTATTCCAGGGACATCGAGACCAATTCGAGAAGCCGCGGCGTACTGGATGCCCCGCATGCGCGGAGCATGACGAGCTGGGGTGGCGCGCCTGAATCAAATCGGCTTCCCCGCATACGGCATCGAGGCGGTGAGGCCGCCATCGACCGGGATCGCCTGGCCGTTGACGTAAGAAGCCTCGTCGCTTGCGAGGAACAATCCCATCGCCGCCAGCTCGTGCGGCTGGCCAGCGCGCTTCAACGGATTGAGCTGGCCGATCTTGTGATCGGTGCCGCGCTCTTTGGCGTTGTCGAAGATCGGCTTGGTCATGCCGGTCTCGATCAGGCCGGGGCAGACCGCGTTGATGCGCACGCCGGTACCGGACAGCGAATAGGCCGTGGTCTGCACCAGGCTGATGACGCCGGCCTTGCTGGCGGCATAGGGATGGCCGCTGGCGCCGGATTTCAAGCCCGCGACCGATGCCGTGCAGACGATCGCGCCGGATTTTTGCTTGATCATGTGCGGCATCGCATGTTTGATCGCCAGGAACGGGCCGATCAGATTGATGCGCAGGATTTCCTGCCAGTGCTCGACCGTTTGCTCGGCAATCGGCACCAGCCCGCCGCTGACACCGGCATTGGCCCAGATCGCGTCCAGCCTGCCGTATTTCGACACCGCTCGAGCGATGAAGGCGATCACATCCTGTTCCGAACCGGCATCACCCAACATGGCATCGGCGGTGCCGCCGGCCTTTTGGATTTGCGCCACCGTTTCCTTGACGCCGTCGGTGCGGTCGACCGCGATCAATCTTGCGCCTTCCTGGGTGAACAGAAGCGAGGCCGCGCGGCCGATACCGCTGCCGGCACCGGTGATGATGACGGATTTGCCTTCGAGGCGGCCCATGCGTTCCTCCCTTGGTATTCTCGTTTGCCGCTTCGCGGAATTTCAAACAAGGTTTCAAACGTCAAAGTCACTTGAGGCGGTGCGCGCTCTCACGTACGACGACACCAAACAGTATTGAAGGGGTTTGGCGATGTCCAATCCAGACAAATCGGCAGTGGTCGCGACGCGATGGTGGTGGGTGCGCCATGCGCCGGTGCGCAGCGACGGCGGCAACATCTACGGCCAGAAGGATATCGCCTGCGACACCTCTGATCGCGAAGTGTTCGAGGCGGTCGCAAAAATCCTACCGCGCAGCGCGGTTTGGGTTGCGAGCAACCTGATGCGCACGCATCAGACCGCAGAGGCGATCTGGGCCACAGGCTTTCCCAGGCCTGCGAACATGACCAAAGACGCCGCCTTCGCCGAACAGCATCTCGGAGAGTGGCAAGGCACCAATCGCGCGGCATTCATCGCCTCCAGGCCGCTCGGCAGCCACTGGTTCGCCGATATCGAAGAGCCCCCACCCGGTGGCGAAAGTTTCATGGATCTCTATAAGCGCGTCGTCGGCGCGATCGAGCGGATCAATGCCGAGCACGCCGGCAAGGATGTGATCGCCGTTGGCCACGGCGGCACGATCAAGGCGGCGATCGGGCTTGCGCTGGACGGCCAACCGGAAAAAGGACTTGCCTTCGACATCGACAATTGTTCGGTGACCCGGCTCGATCATTTCGCCAGCGCCGGCCGCAGCGTCTGGCGGCTTCCGATGGTCAACCAGCAGCCGTGGATCGCGGACGCCAGGCACGCCGCGATGCATCAGCCGGCCGGGCCGGAAGTCGTGCCGGAAACGAGGTTGGCGTGACGCGCGGTTGTCGAACGGCGCGAACGCTGCTTAGCTCAGGATCAAAATCAAAACCCACCGGGAGAGAAACATGACCTTGTTCGACATGAAGGGAAAAGTCGCCGTCATCACCGGCTCCACGCGCGGCATCGGGCGCGCCATCGCCGAGCGGATGGCCGAGCACGGCGCCAAGGTCGTGATCTCCTCGCGCAAGCAGGACGTTTGCGACCAGGTGACCAGGGAGATCAA
This sequence comes from Alphaproteobacteria bacterium, assembly GCA_005884765.1. GTDB lineage: Bacteria > Pseudomonadota > Alphaproteobacteria > Rhizobiales > Xanthobacteraceae > Bradyrhizobium. The sequence goes on along the minus strand of VAZV01000153.1, from coordinate 896 downwards.
CGAGAAGTATGGGAAGGGGACCGCGGCATCGATCGCGGCCAATATTTCCAGCAAGGAAAACCTTCAGCACCTGGTCGACGAGAGCAACCGCACCTTCGGCAAGATCGACGTGCTGGTCTGCAACGCCGCATCGAACCCCTATTATGGTCCGCTCGGCGGCATTTCCGACGATCAGTTCCGCAAGATCCTCGACAACAACATCGTCGCCAACAACTGGCTGACCAGCATGGTGGTGCCGCAGATGATCGAGCGCAAGGACGGCTCGGTGATCATCGTCTCCTCGATCGGCGGGCTGAAGGGCTCCACCATTCTCGGCGCCTACGCGATATCAAAGGCGGCCGACATGCAGCTCGCGCGCAATCTCGCCTGCGAATACGGCAAGCATAATGTGCGCGTGAATTGCATTGCGCCGGGCCTGATCAAGACCGATTTTGCGAGGGCGTTGTGGGAAAATCCGGAGAACCTCAAAGCCTCGACCTCGCGCTCGCCGCTGTTGCGCATCGGCATTCCCGACGAGATCGCCGGTGCCGCGGTGTTCCTCGGCTCGGCCGCCGGCAATTTCATGACCGGCCAGACGATCGTGATCGACGGCGGCGCGACGATCAGTTGACCCTTCGGTTACTCCAGTGCCGCGTACACCAAATTGCGCACCAGGGTGCGGGTGTACTGGCGCTGGCCGGGGGCCTGGGACATGAACACGGCAAACAGATCCTCGACGGGATCGATCCAGAAGAACGTTCCGCCCATGCCGCTCCAGAAAAACTGGCCGACCGAGCCCAAAAACGGCGCAATGCCGGCTTGCGTGCGCACCGCAAAGCCGAGCCCGAAGCTGTGGCCGGCCGGCACCAGATCGCCTCGGATCTTGACGTGCGGTCCGAGGTGGTCGGAGGCCATCA
>VAZV01000022.1:449-3542 GCA_005884765.1 Alphaproteobacteria bacterium | reverse complement strand
TCCATCAGCGCCTTCGGCGCATCGTTGAACAACAGATGCGCCTCGTCGAAGAAGAACACCAGTTTCGGCTTCGGCAAGTCGCCGGCTTCCGGCAGTTCTTCAAACAACTCCGACAGCATCCACAACAGGAAGGTCGCGTAAAGCCTGGGGCTCTGCATCAGCTTGTCCGCGACCAGGATGTTGACCATCCCGCGGCCGTCGCTGTCGGTCTTCATGAAATCCTTTAGCGTCAGCGCCGGCTCGCCGAAGAATTTCGTTCCACCCTGGTTTTCCAGCACCAGAAGCTGACGCTGAATGGTCCCTACTGTCGCCTTGCTGACATTGCCATAGCCCTGTGCAGCCTTTCGGATCTCGGCAAACGGATCTTCCTCGGCGTCCGGCCCCTTCTTGCGGCCATCGGGAACGATCGCATCCAACAGCGACCGCAGATCCTTCATGTCGATCAGCGTCAAGCCGTTTTCATCCGCCACGCGGAATGCGACATTGAGCACGCCTTCCTGCACGTCGTTCAGATCGAGCATCCGCGACAGCAATAGCGGCCCCATCTCCGTGACCGTGGCGCGAACCGGATGACCCTGCTCGCCGAACACGTCCCAGAACACCGTCGAGAATTGGTCGGGCTCGAAATTGAGGCCTATCTCTCCGGCGCGCTTGAGGATGAAGTCCTTGCCCTCGCCGACTTCGGAGATACCGGACAGGTCGCCCTTGATATCGGACGCAAACACGGGAACACCGGCGCGGGCAAAGCCCTCCGCCATCACCTGCAGCGACACGGTCTTGCCGGTCCCGGTCGCGCCGGTGACAAGGCCATGCCGATTGGCAAGCGCAAGCGCAAGCCAGGCCGTCTGTTCACCCTTACCGATGAAAATCTTGTCGTCGGTATCGGCCGTCTTGTTATCGGAGGTCACCATCGCATCGCCTCTTCGCGCGCATCGGATAGGTTTGGTTGGCAATTATATCGCATCCGGCCCGCGGATTGAAACCGTCCGCGGCGTAAACGTGAGTGTTCGCCCACTTCATCGTTTGCGTTCCTTATACTTTTTTCCATCCTCGCGCGGAGAAATCGAGAACGCAGCGCAATAAGCCAGCGTGAATCCGGCCTTCACTCTTGCATTGCTGCAACACTCGCGACTCGATCTAGAACCAAACCTGCCTTCGAAGGCGCGGATCGCTTGTATTTCAGATCGCAGGCGCTCAAGATCAATTCCAAGCAGACGACCCGGTGAAAACCGGTTGGGGACGGGGCAAAATATGGACGAATTGATTGGACGGCTGGCCTCCAAGGCCGGCATCGATAGCGCTGTCGCTGAAAAAACCGTCGGCATCGTTCTGGGTTTTCTCCGTAACGAGGGGCCCTCCGACAAGGTTCAGGCGCTGATCGACCAACTTCCGGGTGCAGAAGCTGCGATTGCGGCTTCCAGCGGCAATAGCGGATTCTCGCGGCTGATGGGCGGAGGCTTGATGGCGGTTGGCACCAGGCTGATGGCGCTGGGTCTGGGTATGAGCGAGATTCAAAACGTGGCACGTGAACTTTTCAGGTTCGGCCGCGACAAAATCGGAGCGGATCAAATGGGCGAAATCATTTCAGGGACACCGGGCCTCAGCCAGTTCGCATAACACGCACCTTGGTGAGCACATTCGGCCCGGGCACATTCTTTATTCATCGAGTATCATGACCTACCCCCTTTCCGAGATCGAAGGCCTGACCGCCTACTCCGCCTCGAAACTGAAATCGTTGGGCATTCGCACCACCGAGGCGCTGCTGGAGGCCGCCCGCACGGTGAAAGGACGCAAATCTCTTGCGGCGAAGACCGGCATCAGCGAGCAGCAACTGCTCGAATGGGCCAATTTTTCCGACCACATGCGAATTCCCGGGATGGGCAGGGCCAAGGTGGGCCTGGTGCGCGCAGCCGGCGTCACGACGGTACGTGAACTCGCGCTCCGCAATCCGGCGCGCCTCGCCCAGAACATGAAAGACGTGAACACAAAACGCAAACTGGTCCGGGTTCTGCCCTCCGAAAGATCCGTCGAGCAACTGATCGAGCAGGCACGCAAGCTTGCGCCGAAGATCAGCTACTGAAGGTCAGGCCGGCCCGCGGGACCGGCTCTCACGCCTTGACTCCCCGGCGCGGACCGCGCAAAGCGACCGCATGATCGCAGCCAAGCCCAGACCCACCGCCGCAACCGGTCCGGCCGGTCATCCGGTGCTGCCTGCGCTGCTGTCGAGGCCCTATCCGGCGGTGATGGGCGTACTCAATGTAACGCCCGATTCATTCTCCGACGGCGGACAATTCGCCGCCCCCGAGCGCGCATTGGCGCAGGCCCGGCGGATGGTTGCAGAGGGTGCTGACATCATCGACATCGGCGCGGAATCCACCCGGCCCTATGGCTCGGAGCCGATCTCGGCGGATGAAGAATTGGATCGCCTGCGGCCGGTGCTGCCTGACGTCATCGCGCTCGGCATTCCCGTGTCGATCGACAGCATGAAATCGGCCGTCGTCGCCTGGGCGCCTCATCAGGGCGCCGTCATCGCCAACGATGTCTGGGGCCTGCAGCGCGATTCCGGCATGGCCGGACTGGTCGCCGAGCGCGGCGCGCCCATTATCATCATGCATAACCGCGATAGCGCCGATCCAGCCATCGACATCATGCAGGACATCGCTGCCTTCTTTGCGCGTTCGCTCGACATCGCCGCAAAAGCCGGAATTTCGCCTGACAAAATTGTCCTCGACCCCGGCATCGGCTTCGGTAAAACGCCTGAGCAGAGCATGACCGCGCTGGCGCGGCTCGGCGAGTTGCAGTCGTTCGGACTTCCGCTGCTGATCGGCGCCTCGCGCAAGCGCTTCATCAGCACGGTGACGCCGTCGGAGCCGCATCAGCGCCTTGGCGGCTCGATTGCCGCGCATCTGCTGGCGGCCCAGAACGGAGCGCGGATCGTCCGGGCGCATGACGTCGCCGAAACCGTACAGGCGCTGCGCGTCAGCGCCGCAATCAGGGAACAGGGATGAACGATACGATCTTCATCACCGGCGTCGTCATCCATGCCCGCCACGGCGTGATGGAGCACGAGACCGAAGTCGGGCAGCGTTTCGT
>VAZV01000022.1:0-384 GCA_005884765.1 Alphaproteobacteria bacterium | reverse complement strand
CGGCGCCGTTGCAGATGCGATATTGGCAGCGTTTGCGCGCATCGATGCGGTCAAGGTCACGGTGCACAAGCCGCATGCGCCGATCGCCGCGATCTTCGAGGATGTCGGCGTGGTGCTGACGCGCAAGCGGCAATCGCCCTGACATGGCGGACGTGCTGATCGCGCTCGGCGGCAATGTCGGCGACGTCCGCACGACATTCCGGAAAGCCATCTCCAATATTTGCGGCATGACACAGGCCGCCCTGCTCGCGCGTTCGTCTGACTACACCACCCCGCCCTGGGGCGAGGAAGACCAGGCGCCCTTCACCAATGCCTGTATCGAGATCGAAACCAGTCTCGATCCGCATGCGCTGCTGTTCACGCTGCACAAGATCGAGAAGAAAT
>VAZV01000152.1 GCA_005884765.1 Alphaproteobacteria bacterium | reverse complement strand
GAAATTCGTTGATCAATCAGTAGCTTGTTGGGAGGGCGAGAGTATGGCGGCGCACAGGAGAAAACCGGCGAAAAGCCGCGAATTCATACTACGAATCTGGGGGTCAGGAGTTCGAATCTCTTCGGGCGCGCCACTTCATTGCAATGCAGGCCTCACCAGCAGATGCCGTTCAGGCAGGATGTCTCACAGTTGCGCCGGTTGCCGCAGCCCCCGCCAAAAATATCGAAAACAACCCCATGCAAAGTAGCAGGCGGTCGCCGGCGCCAACGCTTTGAGCCGAATACTTGACACGTCGGGCAAATCAGCCGCACTGCTTCATCATCGCATCATCCATTAAACGACCGCGGGCGCGCAAGGGCGCGCTGTTCGGCGTGACGTCAGGCCAAACTGCCTCACCTATATCGGACGCTGCGTTGTGACGGCTTCGATGCATCGATGCGATCATATTTCGCGCGGGCACCGTTGAAGACGATCTGCCGATGGAAGTCGAAGCCGATCATCAAGTGAAAGTCTCTTCCTGCGCGCCGCGCTGTCGGCCGCCTCCGGCAAGTGCAGGTGGGCGGCGGCTCGTCGTCGAGCCGTGACTCACAATAGTTTTGTGCACTGTCACCGAAATCTCGCCGCTCTCCCGATGCAAGCCGTCGCGTTGCCATCCACCGGCCGCGTGGCTCGCAATCTCAATAGATTGCGCTGACGAGTTAAGTGCTGTCACCGTAATTCAACCCAAGGGTTCGTCGAACAGGTCGTGACGTGCAGCCAGGCGCAGGTGAGAACGTCCCCACAACGGCAAGCGATTTGCAGCAGGGTATTTTTCGACAGCATCGACCCCGAGCGGACATCGGCCAGAACGCTTGCTCCCTGCTCACGCGCTGTCGAAGACAGTTCTATTCAGTCATGCTGCTGACGCAATCTCTGTCTTAGTCGGTGAGAACTAAAAACGCAGTGTGAGGACCTCCCCGGTTCCCACAACGGTTCCGTCGCCAGGTTTGCGGCATCAGGAACCGAACGATCCCAAAAAATACAGTCAAGGACTTAGGATGCTGTTCCGTTCGAGCGCCGCAATTTGCGGCGCCGTGGTTGCGCTTGCCATTTCTGTTACCGTTGCTCGAAGTGAAATCGTTGCGGTTCATTCAAGCGCCGTCGTCAATGCCGCTTCTGGGGATGCGATCGTTGGCGCAGCATCCAAGTACAATCCGTTCCGGCCCGGATGGCGGGAGGGCGGCTCGAACACAGCCTCCGGCGAGCGCTATGATCCCTCTGTCTGGGCGGCTGCCATCAAGACAAGTTTGCGTCAGAAATTTGGTGGGGTCCAATTTGGCACGAGGCCGAAGTATGCCCTCGTTGAGGCTGTAGGCAAGAAGGTCATCGTCAAGATAAATGACGTGGGGCCACTAACCCCCGGCCGCATCATTGACCTCAATGAGCGGACGATGCGCTATTTCGACCCAAGCCTGCAGCTCGGAGTAATTAATGGCGTAACAGTTAGGCCGCTTTCAGGGGACTATTGGATCCCCGGACCGGTTGGCTGAACATCGCACGCGGAAGAGGTAGAGGAGGCATCGCTTCCGCCTTTACGGCTTTACACGATATCGTTGCCAGGCGGCCGAAATTGCCGCATCTGGGCGTCGGCGCCGCGCGATGCCTACCCTCTGTCGGCGCGACCGACAGCATTGCTAATCCGCTAGCCCTAAGACAAACGCCAAAGCAATCCCGACCCGAGCCATGTCTTGGTTGCCGAGACGCCCGATCTTCTGCCCGACCCATTCGCGTTTCACGGTGACCGGCTTGTCGGCCATCACCTGCGATCTGAGTCGCAATCCATTTTCGGTCTTTGGCTCGATGATGACACGAAAATCCGGAGCGTCCACTAGTTCGGAAGTCAACTGGCAAAGCACTACAGAGGCGTGGCTCTGCGGAAAGGCGTCAGTCTGCACAATGACTGCTGGGCGGGGCTTGCCATAGTCACCGGCCGCGGCAACAACTACCACGTCACCGCGTTGCATCTGCATCAAACTCTGAGACCGTCTCGATCCACTCCAGCGCGTCGCGTTCGCGATCAGGATCGAGACGACTGACCTGCTTCGCCACCCGTCGTCGCACCGCCCTCGAGCGGGCATCGGCTACCACGAGACGCAATTCGCGCAATCCCCCTGCGCGCCGCCGCTGCCGCATCATCTTCATCCTTTCGGCTGCGGTCATGGGACTTCTCCATCTGTAACGCGTTACCTCGTAACGCGTTACAGACCGCAAGGCAAGGGTCAATTCGAGGTCGCGGGGCGTCTCGGGCGCGGCCGAAGGCTGCAGCGCCCGCATGTCGACTGGATGGCAGCGATTTCCGCGCCGCAGCTTTTTCTTCCAAATGCCTTGCGATCGATAGGTCACGTTTCAGATTTGACTTCAATCCGACCCTTCAGTCGCAAGAACCCGCCTTTGGCGGGTGTTACCGCCGTGTATGCCTCGCAGGAAGTGAGATCAAGCACATGTACGATCGTGCTTCCGATGTGTTCCTGCCATGAAAGAATTACTAGGCCATCGCGAACCGCGACGGCCTCATACTCCACTGTGTCGGAGAAACCTATATTGTCGCCAGCAATGATTTCCACGGTTAGCTCATACTCAGAGTGAATGGTGATCCTCGGCGTGAAGATCGCGAAATTGATCTCGATCACTTGGCCGACGAGAAGCGGCGATGTGGGTTGCGAGGCCATCTCGAACTCCTGTTCAATACGAGCACCTGTCGTCGCCCGCAGCCCCCGATTAACCCAAGTGTAGTCCGGCGGGCGGAAGCTCCGAGCTTGGCCCATTCATGCCGCTCCGAGGATTGATCGAAACGGCCGTAAGTGAAGGACGACCCGACAACCCGGCGAAATCGGCAAGACACCGCTCCTGAGGCGTAGTGCAAACTCGCATGACGTCGAAGATTAGCCGGTTGGAGCGTCAGACGGGCTCCAGCATCATAGCGCCACTGCGAAGCAGCAGTGCCCATCTTCATCGGCCGTGGCGCACCAGGACGTCCATTGCCGCCCTGTTTTGCTCAGCCAACTGCCAAAGAAACGCGTTGTTGGTGTGTTCGTTCTCCCAGAGCCATTTATCGACTTCGGCAGCCTGCTCCACATTTGTCCACTCACCCATGCCAAGGCCGTACTGTTCAGCGAACCCCGCAGGCCCGAGTTCGCGCAGCGCCTCAAGCATGTTCTGCTGTCGCGTCGCCGGTGTGGCTTCGAAATAAGTCCAAACGCCCGAACGAGAGCTTTGAGCAAACCAAAAAAGGCTTTCAACGAACAGAAACAATGATCGAGAGAGGCCGTAAGTTGGGTGTTGAAGATCAAACCCCGAAGAACCACAAATCATGGACGAGAGCCAGACGAGCCCCTCGTAATCTCGGTTCGCGAACAGGGTGTCTAGATAGGAGCGCGTCACCGATGGTTTCATGCCCGCACGGTCACTCTCCGGCGTTCAATCGTCGAGGTCATGGCCTCTGCCTATCGATGGCGGGCAACTATTTCGGCGATTGCAGCACCACACCGTAGCGGGCGTATATTCGCTCCACCGTGCCGTCGGCGCGTAACCGCTCTATCGCCGCCTCGATGGCATCGCGCAGTCCCTCGTCGGGGCGCACCATGCCCACGGCGACATTCCAGTTGAGGTTGGCTTCACCCTCGTCGAGGCCCAATATGCGCACCGTCTTGTCCGGATGGGTCAGGTTGAAATAGCCGGCGAACGTCGGGGTGACCGCCGCCGCGTCGATCTCGTGATTAGCCAGGGCCTCGAGGCTATCGACCTCGAAACCGAAGGTCGATGTCGGCACATGACGCTGGCCGATGATCATCGCCGCCATCGATCCGACCTGGACCCCCACCTTGGTATGCTCGTCAAGGCTCTTGAACGACGTGAGCTTGCTGTCCGAAGGCACGGCGAGCGCGACGCCGGTTCGATAATAGGGCTTCGAAATCCTCAAATTGGTTTCGCCTTGCGCCTCGCGATCGGCAATGACATCCATCATGATGTCGCAGTCGGCGCTGCGGATCTGGTACTGGGTAATGATCCAGTCCAGCTTCAGCGAGACGCCGAGTTCGCGCGCCAGCGCCTGCCCCAGCTCGACCTGAAACCCGGGAGGGTCGCCCGACTTGTTGGCGAACGGGAGTGAGTTGGGGTGGGCACACAGCCCGAGCGCGCCGAGCGAACGGATCGTGTCGAGCGACCGCGCCTGCGCCGCGTCCATCCGGCCCAAGCCCATCAGGCCCAAGCTCATGGTTTTTTTATTCCAGGCGGATCGGTCGGATCACGCTGGTCTATCCCTGTTGCGGCTTCAGCGACCGAATGTACTTGACGATCGCGTCGATTTGCGCGTCGCTCAGGGCTCCGTCGAACGCCGGCATCGCGCCCGGCTTGCCATTCTTGATACGCTCGCGAATAAAGTCGTCGCTTTTGCTCGTGCCCATGAGCTGCGGTCCCTTGCCGGCGGCGCGCCCGCCATCGGAGTGACACCAGCCGCAGGTCGACGCGAACAGCTGTTCGGCGTCGAATGGTGCGTTGTCCGGCGCACCGGGAGCAGGTTGCTGCGCCCAAGCCGGCATGGCGCATGTCAACACGGCCGCGAGCACGGCCCGCGGCAACAAATCCAATTTCATGACGTGCAAGGTCTTCATGAGACTTAAATCCGGTTTCGTAAGCCACATGGGCTCACCGGTCCGCCGGGGAGCGGTTTACACCTGCTCCCCGACAGCCATGCCATGGCCTATTTCAGGCTGTAGACGATGAGCGCGCCGTCATCGCGCGGCATGCTCTTGTAGACGCCGCCGAAGGTCGGCGCGTAGTCGTCCGACGCCATGCCGCCAAAGCCCGCGACCACGGCAACATATTGCTTGCCGCCGGCCGAGTAGCTGATGATGCCACCTTGATGGCCGGTGCCGTCGGAGTGATTCCACAGCTCGGTCCCGGAGTCTGCATCGTAGGCGTGGACGGTGCCGCGCGAGTCCGGCACGAAGACGAGATTGCCTCCGGTCGACAGCACGCTGGCGAGCGGCGGCTCGGGGAAGCGGACCTCCCACTTCTTGGCCCCGGTCACCGGGTCTCGCGCGTCGAGATGGCCATAAATCTCGCCGCTCGGAGGAGGCGCGATCTTGAAGTTGGCTCCGATGTTCAGTTGGGCTTGTGGCGCGACGATCGGCGTCGTCTTCATGACGTCGAGGGTCATGCACCATTCCTGGCCAAGCTTGTAGTAGAGGCCGGTCTTGGGATTGTAGGACCCCGAGTTCCAGCTGACGCCGCCCGAGATGTGCGGACACAGCGGCTCTTCGACTTTCCCCGCGGCGAAGTCGCGGCGGCCGATCAGTTCACCCGTCTTGGGATCGATGTTCTTGACGAAATTGGAGTTCTGGGTGATCCGCCAGACGTTCTTCACGGCGAGATTGCGGTCGTAGACGAAGATGTAGCCGCTCTTGTTAGGGTGCACCACGAGCTTCTGGCCGTCGCGATCCAGCATCAGGAATTCGCCGACCGCGCTGTCGAAATCCCAGGCGTCGTGCGGCAGCTCCTGATGAAAGGACTTGAGCTTGCCGGTGTCGACGTCCAGCGCAATCACCGAGGAGGTGTAGAGGTTGTCGCCGGGGCGCGCGCCTTGCGTCTTGAAATCGGCGCCCGACCAGTCGTAGAGCGGTGCCGGATTGGCGGTGCCCCACAGAACCGTGTTGGTGTCGGTATCGTAGGTGCCCGGCATCCAGCCGCCGCCCCCGCCGGTCCGCCAGGAGTCGCTGCCCCATGTCTTCATGGCATCGTCAGTGCCCGCGACAGTCAGGAATTCCCATTTCTTCTTGCCCGTTGCGGCGTCCACGCCGAAGATCGGGCCGCGGCCCGGCCATTCCCCGCCCTGCGCGCCGATCACCACGGTGCCCTTGGCAAAAAGGGGCGCGCCGGTGAAGCCGACCGTCAGCTTCTGGGAATCGATCAGCTTGGTGTCCCAGGCGACCTTGCCGGTCTTCATGTCCAGCGCGATCAGTCGACCGTCCATCGTGCCGACATAGACCTTGCCGTCACCGATCGCGACGCCACGATTGTAGGGTGAGTGGGTCTGCCGCGCGATCAGGCCTTCGTCCAATTCCGGAAAATAGGACCAAATCACCTCGCCGGTGGAGCCGTTCAGCGCGAAGACCCGGCTGTAGGAGCCGGTGTAATAGAGCACGCCATCGGCCACCAGCGGCGTTGACTGCAGGCCGCGGGTGGATCGTCCCGGAATATGGATCCAGGCCACACTCAGATTGGCGACATTGCCGGTGTTGATCTGGGCGAGCGGACTGTAGTGATAAGACTTGTAGGAGCCATGGTAGGTCAACCAGTCGTTCTGGCCGCCGGCTTCGATGCGCGCAGTGTCCACCGACTGGGCAAACGCTGGCGACGCGGCGAGCGTCGCACCAATGGCAACGGCGGCAGATATAGCAACGGATACAGCAAGGTAACTCGGCTGCTTCTTCATGGGCTCTTCCTCCGGTTTGTTTTTTGACACATGATCACGTGTTGCCGGGCCGCCGCATCCGATCATCTCGACGCGACCGTCCTGCTGCATGCGGGACAATTTCTGATTTCGTTTTCATCAAGACGCCCCACCCCCGCCACATCAAGACGCGCCATCCCCCGTTCGGGTTCCATCCCGAACGCAAGCCATAGCCATTTCTTGTGCCGAGGCGGGCTCGCAGCTCGGCAGCTACTTCGCCACACAAGTGTCCGACATGATCGGTGTTTCTTTGTGGCAACGTCAATGCCGGCCGCGGCATTTCCGCTACCCGCACGTGGTGCATCGCACCATTGATTCCCCGCCGACCCTCGGCGTCCGGGGCTCGAGACGGCTACGGAGCCTGGGCACATACACGTACCGCTGCTCAGTGGCGCCTACCGGCTCCCCGCGATCGTTCAGGCGTAGTCAAAGCCCTTCGACGAACTCGACCATGCGGCGGCGTTGATCGGCATCGGGCAACGGGCCGCGCATTGCGCCGGTATTGTCTGTCATGTGGGCCGGATCGGCGGTCCCCGGGATCACCGCCGTCACGCGCGGGTCGGCCAGCAAATATTTCAGGAAAAACTGTCCCCAGGAATTCGCGAACACCCGCGCCCAGTCCGGCAATTGCTTGCCGTGCACGGCGTGGAATAATCTGCCGTTGCCATAAGGTATGGCGGTCAGCACGCCGGCTTTCATTTCGGCGGCCAGCGGCAGGATGGTTTTCTCGGCGCCGCGATTATCGAGCGAATAGTCGATTTGGACGAAATCCGGTTTTTCCCGTTCGAGCACGGCCTCGACCGCCGGATAGTCGCGGCGGGTTGTGCACGTGATGCCGATGTAGCGGCACACGCCTTGCGCCTTCCACTCCTTGAACCGCGCGAGCGATTGCTGCTTGCGACTGACGTTGTGGAGCTGCAGCAGATCGACCTTTGCGGTCTTGAGCCGGGCCAGTGATCGCTTGAGTTCCTGGGCGTCAGGCGCCTCGAGCTTGGTGGCGATGAAAAGCTTGTCGCGCAAGCCGCCCGTTGCGGTGACCTCGCCGAGCACGCTTTCGGCATCGCCATAGGTCGACGCCGTGTCGACCAGCCGTCCGCCATTCTTCAGCAGGGCCTGCACGACCGCGTCGGCCTTGCTCCGCGTCGTTTCGTTATCCTCATCGAACACATAGGCGGTGCCGAGGCCAACGGCGGCAATGCTCTCGCCGCTACTGGGAATTGCACGGGTGAGAAGAGGTGTCTCGGTCTGAGCCAAAGCTTTGATCGACACGGCTTTGGCCGATACCAGAAGTCCACCGGCCAGTGCGGCGAAGTCGCGGCGGGTTATTCGGCGCGTCATCCGGATTGCCATCTCGGCGCTCCTTCTTCGTCTGTTTTCGCTTCCTCTGTTTTCGCTTCCTCAGTTTTCGTTGCAAGACGCTCCTGCGTTCGTCCCAGCGCGGTCGAGAGAATGAGCCATCCCACAGCGACCGGAAGCGCGCAAAGCGCGATCGCGCCAAGTTTCAATCCCAGCGCCTGCAGGCTGTCGTACACCCAGCCATACAACGCATCCGAGCCGCGATAGATCACGACGTCGATCAAATTCTTGGCTTTGTACTTTTCCTCGCGCCCAACCACGGTGAAGAATACCTGGCGCGCCGGATTTGCGATCGCAAAGTTCATCCAGCGTTGCGCGACCTGGAGCGTCACTACCACCGACAGGTAAGGAGCGATTGCCACCGCCGCGAAGCCGACAACGTAAACGGCGGGAAGAGCCGCAGCCGAGATGCCGGTGCCGAAGCGCTTGAGGAACCTGGCGGTGGCAAACACCTGCGTGGCCAGGCTCAACAGCCCCACCGCGAGATCGATACTCGCAAACAGGCGCGTTTGGCTTGCTGCGCCATGCAGTGTTGCCGAGACGATGTTGGCCTGCGCGAAATAGGCAATGGTCGCGCCGAACGAGAGCAGGCTGACCCAAATGGCTACCCCCAAGAGATAAGGCGAGCGGATCAGTTCGGGTAGCGCCGCGAAGGCGCTGCCTCCAACGCGCTGGCCCCGGGGGTCCACTTGCGTCGGCACATCCGCCGCGCGTTCGATGCGATGGACACAGAACACGGCCAGCTCAAGGAAGAGGGCGGCCACGATCAACAGGTTGACCGGGCCAAGCGGCACCGACAGCCAGATCGTGACGACAGGGCCAAGCAGCGCTCCGGCGGTTCCTCCGGCGCCGATGAACCCGAACAGCCGCTTGCCTTGCTCTGCGGTGAACAGGTCGGCCATGAACGACCAGAACACCGCCACCGCAAACAGGTTGAACACGCTGACCCAGACAAAGAATACCCGCGCGACGATCACCTTCTCGACGTCGAAGGTCAGCATCACCCAGAACAGAACCAGGTTGGCGACGAAGAAATGATAGACCACAGGAATGAACCTGACCCGCGGCAACCTCGCCACCAGCTCGCCATAGAGCGGCTGGGCGAGCAGCAGGCTGAGAAAGGTGGCGGTGAACAGCCAGGGCAGGTTTTTGACGCCACCGGCGATGCCCATCTGGTCGCGCAGCGGACGCAGCACGTAGTAGCCGGCAAGCAGCGCGAAGAAATAGGCAAAGGACCACAGCGTGGCCGACCGCTCCCGCGGCGTCGCAGGCACCGCGCGCTGTAACCAGCTCATGAGAGCTGTCGTGGAAGCCGTCATGGCGCCAGCGACAGCTTCTGCTTGAGCTCGCTCGCGCTCACATTCTGGCCATATCCCGGTGCGCCGCGCTGGAAGCGCCTCGCATCCGCGAGCTTGCCGACCTCCACCGGATCAAAGCCCGCATCGCGCACCAGTCCCGCCGCAACCTGCAGCGCTTCCTGATCATCGCCGGCAAGCGGTACCGCCAGCTTCGGGGCAGGACGGTTGGCTTCGCGCGCAAAGATCATGTAGTTGAGTGTGTTGAAGGCGCGCACCAGCCGGGCGCCAGGCAGGTATTTCTGCGACGTCACGCCGATGCCGTCGCGCTCGACCTCGTCGGCGATCGCGCCATCGCGACCAGCCACCGCATTGTCCGCGTCGAGCACGATCTTGCCTGCGAGCGATTTGCCGTAATCTTTCCCGATCTGCGGCAGAGCACCGTAAGGCACGGCCAGGAAGGCCACGTCGCCAAACGCAATCGCCTGATTGACCGTGCCTGCTTGTGCAAGAGGCCCAAGCCGATCGACCAGCTCTTTCAATTCCTCGGGATGACGTGACGAGAAAAATACGGGATGGCCGGCCTTGATCCAGAGCTCGCCGATCGTGCCGCCGATATGGCCGGCGCCGATAATGCCGATTTTCATCTTGGCGCCGGAAGCCGCCTGACCCAGTGCCGTCGCCGGTCGGAATATGCCTTGCAGCGTGAGGGCCCCCGCAGCGCCGAGCAGCGCGCGGCGACAGCGATCGATAGTGACATGCTTGACCATCTGCACACCAATTGACGGATTGAGGAACGAATCCTTAAGGCCGCGTTCCAACCATTCATAACGCCAAAAGTGCCAATTAATGCCCGCCCGGAATTGGCGCTCGCACAGAGTTGATCCCGTTGCTATCGCCGTCGCGTCGAGGCTGGCTCGTCCCTGGAAACCTCCAGATGCGGATGGCGCCGATCGCCCCGCACGTTGTGCTTGCGCACGTAGGTGATCGCTGCTGCCGGATTCATCTGTTTGGCCTTCAAGGCTGCGATCAGCGCGTCCTCCGCGTCGACCGTCACGCTTGAGGTCTTGCCGTTGGTCTTGATGCCGACCATGTAACGCGCCGTCATGGCATTTCTTTCTGCGAAATTCCGCAATCAGCAAAGTCACTCGACCAGTCCACGGAGCGCGGCCGAAACGCCCTCGGGCAACGATAGCAGAGAATCCGTTGCCGCAAATCACGCGTGAGAGGGACGGCAGTTCCCGAAAGGCGGTCCATCGGCGGCCGTATACTTTCCATCGTATCGCCTTGCTTTGGTCAAACCGGGCTGGAGTGTGGCGGAGGGGCCGAACCTAGCCGGGCCTTGCGCCGGCCGCCCTTACGCGGGTGACATTTGACTTGAGTTACGGGACTTGAGTTACGGAGCGCCAATGCAGTCGACGCTGAAGCCGAAGCAACCCGACGATCCACACGATGTCCTTGAGGTCGCGCCCGGTGTCGTTCTGGTCGCGCCCGCGGATCCCGCGGAGGAAGAGCTTTCCAATCTGCTGCGCGCGGCCGCGCGCCAGCATTCCGATCCGCAAAAGGGCACGGGATCGGAGTTCGCCGCTGGCCCACCGATCCCGCCCGTTGATACGACATTTCGTCCTGCGGCCGTCGGCAATGTAAAGGTCCCGGGCAACCGGCCCTCGACCGGCGGGCGGGTGATACGCGGCCTCACGGGCTTCCTGCTGGCCGTGTGCATAGGTGTCGGTGCCGCCGCGTGGCAGGCTTACGGCGATACGGCCCAACGGATGATCGCGAGGTGGGCGCCGCAATTCGTCGCGACTTCATCGCAACCGAGCCCAGCTGCCGTTCAGACATCCGTGGCAACTGCCGCGTCTCCGCCGCCGGCGCCTCCGGCTCGGGCTGCGGATGGCGTCGCGCCGAGCGCCGCAGCTCCGTCTTCCGGAGAGGCGCAATCGCTGCAGTCGATGGCGAGCGATCTCGCCGCCGCGGAGCAAGAGATCGAGCAGCTCAAGGCCAGCATCGCGCAGCTCAAGGCTAATCAGGAGCAAATGTCTCGCGACGCGGCCAAGGTTTCCGATGCCAAAGCCGCCGAGACCAAAGCTTCGGAGCCAAACCCGCGGCCCAGAATATCGGCGCCTCCACCCAGGCCGGCCGCTTCGGCGCGCCGCCCGATGGCGACATATCGGCCCTCGCAAGCCGCGGTAGCTCCGATGATGCCGCCGCCGGCTCCCGCACCTTACGTGCAGCGACAGGCTGATCCGCTACCGCCGCCGGCGGCGCAAGTCCCGCTCGATCCAGAGCTGTCGTCGGTGCCGCGGCCGCCAATGCCGGTGCGCTAGTCTTTGCGTCATTGGACCCTGATGGTGAGAAGGCACGTATGCGCCGTCTCCGGACGATGCTTCGCGTCGCTGCGGTCGTCATCCGTCGACCGCGCCGCCCAACAGCTTGATGTTGAGCTTGCCGCCGGTGAACAGCATGTCGTCAAGCGCCTCGCTGACGTCGCCGCTCTCCACTGTTGCGGCGCCATCGCGGGCGATGCTCGCCTGCGCGACGCGCCGCATCAGTTCCTTGATGAAGGCGGCGCTGACGCCCTTGGTCCGCTGCGCGGCCTCGACCACGATCGGCTCGCCGAGCGGCAGGCCCCGGCCATAGAGTTGGACAAGCTTCTCGCGGCCGATCTCGTCAGGGACCGGCACCTCGATCGCCTGATCGATACGGCCGGGGCGGCTCGCCAGCGCGCTCTCAAGCTCCTCCGGCCGGTTGGTGGTGAGGATGAACAGGATATCCGCATCCTGCTTTAGTCCGTCCATCTCGTTGAGAAGCGCATTGAGCAGCGATTCTTCGCACGGCCCCATGTCGTCGCGATTGCGCGCGATGAGGTCGACGTCCTCGATCACCACCATGGCCGGCTGCAGCAGGCGCGCCAGATTCATGTAGTGGGAAAGCAACTCGACCTGCGCCGCCGTGATGATCAAGGTGGTATGACCGGGCAGGTTGCTCGCAAGATAGCGGATGGTGTGGGTCTTGCCGGTGCCGGGCGGCCCATAAAGCAGGATGCCCTTGCGGGTCGATTGTCCGAGCCGCCGCAGGTGCTCCCGGGTACCGACAAAGTTCAGCACGTTGCGGTCAAGCAATTTCAGGGTGGCTTCGGGCAGGATCACCTCCTCGCGTCGCACGGTCCGCAATTTGTGGACCGTGATGCCGCGTGAGCGGCCGCCATATTCGGCAGCGGCGTCGAGCGAGAGCACCTTGCCGCGATAGGAACGCGCGGCGTTCACCGCGTTCTCCAGTTCCGAGAAGCAGCGTTGCACCAGCTCCGCGCCTTCTGATCCTGCAGGCACGAGTATCTCGATGCGGGTTCCGGCCTCGCGATTATACTCTCTATCCGGGGAGAGCAGCACCGCGTAGCGCAGGCCACCGGTGGCACAGAGCCACAAACCGTTATCGAGGCATTTTACCGCCGCGCTCTCACCGACATCCACTTCGTGGTACTGGGCCGGCGCGATGCCGGGCGCATTGCGGTCTTGTCTGCCCAGCGCCGCGATCGTCAGGGTCTCGTAGCGGTGCTGATCGTGGATGCCAAAAAACCGCAGCGGCGACGTCGAGAACAGCCGGTCGATCGCAACCTGAACGTCGGCGCGCATATGGCCCGGGAATCGCCGCGAGGTTGCGACCAGCTGATCCCGGGGAATACCGGCGAAATGCCAGGCCAGCGCTTCGTGGGCATAATCGAACCGCTTCGCGCGGACCACGTCGGGCAGGCCTCGCGTGATCTCGAGCATGCAGTCATCGCAAAGGGGCGTCGCCGTGCCTCCGAACGAAATCACGTTCTCGCAGTCAAGCCCGCCGCAGAGTTTGCAGCGGCCATCGAATATTTCAGCGTCGCTGGCCACCGCCGCGCTGGTGATCCGGAGCGGATGACCTGCGAGACGGACGCGTTGTCGCGCGGCCTCGAGCAGGTCGGCGGCGACCTCGCGCGGATAGCTCCCGCAACTTGCTTGTCCGTCCTTGTCGACTGCCTCGGTCAACCTGACCGCGTCGATGAACTGCTTGTTGAAAACGGAATGCAGAAGTTCAACGACGAATTGCAGCGGCGTTTCATTGTCGTTGTGAAAAATGATTTGGAGATGACTGGGCTCGGCAAGTGCATCGGACATGGGATCGTATTCCTTGATGAACTGTTACTTCGGGAAATCGCTCTGGATGGCGGCGCGCAGGACAAAACGGACGCTAGAACAGAACAAGAACAAAGTCCACTACGTCCGCGTGCAATAATCAGGCGCCGATAGCGGAGCGATCAGACGCGGTCGTGGCGCCTGCCGCGATCCAATCGGTGGTGCTCCGAGCGCCAGCGATTTTGTACTACGCCTTTGCGCGGTGTCGTCATGGGTGTCGAAAAGCTTCGCTAGCTAGACTAGCGGCTTCCGCAATGAGGCCGAAATGCATACCAAGGGGATGCGAGGCGCCGCGTTCAGACGGCAAAGGAAGGCTTGGATGGTCTGGCTGCCGGGCTTGCCGTGTCGACGACCGGTGGCGCCTTGGTTGCGCTGGCGCCTTCAAGCACGACATGGCCGAGCAGGCAGCAACGCAGGGTTTCGATCTCCGGACAATCCGTGGTGCCGAGCGGGCCGATCAGGAAGCCGCTCTCCAGAGGCTCGCACCTGTAACCTGGATAGCGCTGCAGCCTTTCCGCGATCACGAGATCGACCTTGCCCTCGAGCAGCTCGTGCAGGCCCGCCGGCTGGCTCAGGCGAATGGCGACCTGTGGCTGGGCCTGGCGGAATTGCGCCAGGCGCGTGCGCAACCCATCAGGGACAAAACGCGCATGGACCCCGACATGCAGCAGACTTGTGACGCCCTCAGGCCTGAGTTCGGCGGTGGCATCGGCGAGGCAACGAAACGCCTGACGTATCCGCGCCAGATAGGTCTCCCCGGCCGACGTCAGGATGAGCTGCCGCGTCCGCCGCTCGAACAGCTGCACCCCTAGCCGCTCCTCCAGCAGGCGGACTTGCTGGCTGACGGCACCGGCCGTGACATGCAGCTCGTGAGCGGCGTGCTTGAAGCTGAGATGGCGGGCGCCGGCCTCAAAGGCGCGCAGGGCATTGAGGGGCGGCAGTAGATAGGTCATGGCCGGCTCCAGGCTATGCGGTGGGCCGCAAGGTGCATCAGTTTCGCTCGTTCTACAAAAGAGAAATCCTGCTTTGTCGCTGACGAAGGCGGGCCGTACCTATGGCCGGCTTACACGCAAAGCTCAAGGAAACTTACCACAGTGCCGCATGAAATTCCGTCGATCGAGACGTCGTATTCCTGGATTCGCCTCATCGCCTCCATCACCCTCAGCACACTCGGTTGCGTCGGCATGTGGTCGCTGGTCGTGGCGCTGCCGGCAGTGCAGGCCGATTTCAACGTGCCTCGCGCCGACGCGACGTTGCCCTACACACTGACCACCATCGGCTTCATGATCGGCGGCATCATTGTCGGCCGATTGGCCGATCGATTCGGCATCTTCCCACCGCTCGCCGGGGGCACGACCCTGATGAGCCTCGGCTACGTCCTCACGGCCTTCGCTCCGAGCCTGCCCGCCTTCGCCGTTGTTTCCGGCGTCACGATCGGCCTCGGCGCCGCAGCGACGTTCGCGCCCCTGGTGGCCGACGCCTCGCTGTGGTTCGACAGGCGCCGCGGCCTCGCCATTTCCTTAGCGACTGCCGGCAGCTCCCTTGCCGGCGTGGTCTGGCCACCAATCGTCCAACATTTCATCGCCATGGTCGGTTGGCGGCAGACCCATATCGGCATCGGCATATTCTGTCTGGCAACGATGCTGCCGCTCGCCCTGGTTCTGCTGCGGCGGCCGGTATTCCACACGGCTACGCTGGAAGCGGCAAGCACCGGCAATGTCAATCGAGCCACAGGCGTGGGTTTGGGCTTGGGCTTGGGCCTGGCTCCGAATGCCACCCAGGGTCTGCTGGCCTTTGCTGGTGTGTGCTGCTGCGTCGCCATGTCGATGCCGCAGGTCCACCTGGTCGCCTACTGCGGCGATCTGGGATACGGCCCTGCGCGCGGCGCCGAGATGCTGGCAGTCATGCTCGGCTTTGGTGTGGCGAGCCGTTTGATCTTCGGCTGGGTGTTGAACCTCATCGGTGGCCTGCCGACCTTGCTGCTGGGCTCGGCCATGCAGGCCATTGCACTCGCGCTTTATCTGCCGTTCGACGGGCTGGTTTCGCTCTACGTCGTTTCCGCCATTTTCGGCCTGGCGCAGGGTGGCATTGTGCCGAGCTATGCGGTGATCGTGCGTGAGCTGTTCCCGGCGCAGGAGGCCGGTCTTCGCGTCAGCCTCGCCATCTCGGTCACTCTCGCCGGCATGGCGCTAGGGGGCTGGATGGCTGGCGCGATCTTCGACCGGACCGGTTCCTATGCAGCGGCAATGCTCAATGGCATCGCCTGGAACATCGTGAACATGGCGGTCACAGTCTGGATGCTACAGCGCAAGCATCGGCGTGCTGTCGTTACCTGCGCCGCGGCCTAGACTAGACTTGCGACCTGGCCCGCGGTGAATACCCGATCAAGTAAGCTCGCATTCAGGGCGCGAGACCAGCGCGCAGCAACAGCCGCGCAGGGACGACTGCCGCCCGTGCCTGGCTCGGTGACCTTTATCGCGAGCACCTCCAGAGGCCCAACCGGGCTTAGACAAACCTTTAATCCGTAGATGACGGTGACAAGACGAATTCGTCGCCGAGGAGAGCGCGCTATAAGCCGTTAAAACCATTGCGCAGGGAAGGCCGGACTGTCTCGGTGAACCTGTGGTGACTACGCTCGTGCGCTTTTTTTGGGTGCGAGGCTGCGGGTGCATCGAGCACCCGGCTTTCCCTGTGCCCTCTCATTTTTCGAGGGTTGTCTGCGCGACAACTCGGACGCCATCCGCGCCGCGAGAACGCGGGAGTGCGTCTCGCCCACTGTCATGCTCCGCGAAAGCGGGGCATCCAGTACGCCTGGGCTTCTCGATTCAATCACCGGCGTCTCTGGAAATACTGGATCGCCCGGCATAGGCGAGCGGAAGCGACGCCGTCCTTCGGACGGCTGTGCCGGGCGATGGCGAGAAATTGGCTGTTTGAAATCTGAATCAGAAATTTTGCGCTCGTCGAGCGTGGCAGCTCAGCCACCGACGCTTGCAATGAACTCCCCGATTTGCGCGATCGCGCGGTGCGCCTCGGGCAGGACGGGGACGAACAATTGCCAGACGTGCGGCATGCGCGGCCAAATCTCGAGGCGGGTGCGAGGATTGTGCTGGCGTAGTTTCTCCGCCATGCGGATGGCATCGTCCGCCAAGATTTCGTCGCTGCCGACCTGGATCATCACCGGCGGCAGGCCGGCCGGATCGCCGTAGAGTGGCGACGCGTAGGGCGTGCGCGGATCGGCACCTGCGAGATAATAGCGCGCGAGCTCCGGCAGGTCGTCGGCATTCAACATCGGATCGGCCGCCGCGTTCGATGTCAACGACAGGCCCGTCAGCGCCAGATCGGTCCACGGCGACATGGCCACCGCAGCGGCGGGCAGGGGTCTGCCGTCGTCACGCAGCTTCAACAGCAGGCAAAGCGCTAATCCGGCTCCCGCCGAATCTCCCATCACGAACAGCCGGCGCGTATCAGGTGTGTTGTCGAGCAGCCAGTGATAGCCGGCAACCGCGTCCTCAAGCGCCGCCGGGAATGGGTGCTCCGGTGCCAGGCGATATTCGAGCGCCCAAACGCTGGCCTTGACTGCATCGGCAATCCGCCAGGTAAAATGTCGGTAGTAGGCCGGCGCGCCGGAGACATAGGCGCCGCCGTGCAGATAGAGCACGTGGCGTTCCGCCCGCGACGCCTCCGTGGTGACCCGGTGGAACGTGAGCCGGCCGGCATTGACTTTGGTCGTCTGGCTGCGCGCGGGCGGCCGCGGCACAAATTTCTCCGTCGCACGCATGTCCTTCCGCCAGGTCTCGATGTCGAGATGATGGGTGCCGCGTTTGAGAAAGAAGCGAATGCCGAGGCGCAGCAATTCGGCGCGCAGGCTCATGGCGGACCCTCGTTCAGTCGGCCCCGAACGCGGCCGACCGCGGCATGCGCACGCGCTCGCGCTCACCCGATCGTTCGTCGACCAGGCGGCCGTCCTCGATCTGGATGATGCGATCGGCGAATGGCAGCACTCGCGGATCATGGGTCACGACCAGCACGGCGCTTTGCTGCTCGTGCGCGATGGTGGCGAGGATACGCATGATCGTCTTTCCGTTGCTGCCGTCGAGCGCAGCGGTCGGTTCGTCGGCGAGAACGACAGAGGGATTGGCGACGATGGCGCGCGCGATCGCGACGCGCTGCTGCTCGCCGCCGCTGAGCTCGAGCGGCAGCGCGTTGGTCTTTTGCTCGAGGCCGACCATCTTCAGCGCCTGGCGCGACCTTTCCCTGGCCTTGCGGCGCCGTTCACTGCGGATATCCAGCGCCAACTGCACGTTCTGCACAGCCGTCAGCGTTGGGAACAGGTGATAGGACTGGAACACAAATCCAATATGGTCGCGCCGTATCTTCGCGAGCCCTTCCTTGTCCGCCTGCGAGGTCGGCGCGCCGCACACCATGACCTCGCCTGAACTCGGCGCCAGCATGCATCCGAGGATCAACAGCAGCGTCGTCTTGCCACTGCCGGAGGGTCCCATCAGCAGCGTCAGCTCGCCGCGCCGCAGCGACAGGTCGATGCCGCGCAGCGCCTGCACCTCCCCGGCACCGCGGCCCAGCGTTTTCGTAATCGCTTTGGCTTCGATGACGGGGTCCTTCATCGCATGAACACCGTGGCTGGATCGATGCGCACCACGCGGACGATGGCTCCGATCGCCGAGGCCACGCACATCACGACTGTCAGAACCGCCAGGGCGGCCATCAACCAAGGCGTGATGACGATCGGCAGCGCGCTCTTGGCGGTGATCTGGACGACGACGGCGCCGAGGCCGGCTGCGATGGCGAACCCGATCACCGCGTTGAGCAGCGCCTGGTAGATGATGACGTTGTAGATGTAGCGGTTGGAAGACCCCATGGCGCGCAGGGTGGCAAATTCACTCAAATGATCCTTGGTGCTGGAGTAGAGCGTTTGCGCGACGATCACGGTGCCAACGATCACGCCCAGCAGCGCGCCGGCAAACAGCGCCGCGCCGGCCCCGGTCCCGAACAGCCAGAACGAACGGCTGCGGCTGCGGAATTCGTCAGGGGTGAGAACCTCGGCGTCACCGGCCTGCGCGCGGACGGCCTGGAGGACCTTTTCGCGATCGGCCGCCGGATTGAGCCGCACCAAGAGGTTGCTGGCCCGGTCGTTTAGTGTCCCGGTGTAGCTGCGCGCGCTCTTGAGATCCACGAACACGTAAGGGGTGGTGGCGAACGAGCGGATGCCGTCGGTGATGGCGACAACGCGGACGTGGTGGCCGCGGATTTCCGCCGTTGATCCGACGCCGGTGACCCCGAGCCGGTCGAAATAAGAACGATCGACGGCGACCGCTCCCCGCTCGGATAGCGCCTGCACGTTGCCGCCGACGACGTTCCATGGTTGCAGGGCGCCGTCGCGCAGATCAGTCCCGACAATAAATACCGGTGTCACCTCGCCGCTCTCCAACCGCCAATCCGAGAAGCCGATCACCAGCGGGATGGTGGCGGTCACGCCACTAACCGCGGCGATGCGATCGCGCATTTTCAAATCAAGCAGCGGGGAGTCCTCGAAGCATTTTGCGCCCCTCGGCACCACCCACAGATCCGTCGACGCGTGGTCGATCATGGTAGAGACCATGTGCCCGAACCCGAGGAACAGGCCCATTTGGATCATGACCAGGATGACCGAGAAAACGATGCCGACCAGCGTCGCAATGAACCGCAGGCGATCGTAGAACAGGTTGCGCGAGGCGAGCGTCAATGCCAGCGACATCGTGGTGTCCTCTACCGCAGCTGATCCGCGATCGCCCTCTTGCCAGCCAAATCGGAAAACAACGGAGCAAGCCTCATCCATCCGACGCTCGCTGCCCAGCTCATCGCGAGGGCGACAACGAAGACGATGACGGCTTTCTCGGCGGCGCCGAGACGGACGCCAAGCAACGCATATTGCAACCACACCACAACTGCGTAGTGCAGCAGATAGATGCGATAAGCGTTGGCCGACAGGCTATCGAGCAGACGGTGGCGCGTTCGCATCAGCCGCAGGCAGATCGCGAGCAGGCAGAAGACGCCCGCGGCGCAAGCGGGCGGAAAGGCAAGCGCCGCAGCCAGCCGATAGGCTGGGGGGCTCGAGGCCCAACCGGCCAAGGTCAGCGACGTCAATCCGCCCCAGGCCAAGATGCTCGCGACGGCGGCCGCTAGCCATGCCGGCCAATAGCGCGCGAGCGGACCGTCAGGGCGCAGCACGCCGCGCTCGATGCCGTAGCTGCCGATGGCGAACGCGACGAAGAAATAGACGACATAGTGCAAGGGACGGCTGAGCTGAAGCGCAAACGGGCCGAGCGAGGTCCAGTCCCACGGCGTGAAGATCATCGCCAGCGGCACATAGGCCAGGATCGAGAGCGCGCTCAAGCTGATGAAGAGAGCAAGCGGGCGATCGCTGAAAGTCCCGGCCAGTCGACCCAGCGCCTGGACCCATTGCGGTGCCAGCGCATGGAGACCAACGGCAAGTGTGCTCAGCACAAGGAGTTGCCATAGAAACCACGCCGGCCCGGCCGGCCACATCGGCAGTGCGCTCCAATGTTGCCAGAACGCCGCCGCGGACGGATCGGCTGCCGTCGCGCGATACGATGCAAAATAGGCTAGCGGGCTGAGGACACCGGCCGCGAAAAGGAACGGTAGTCCGATCCGCCACCAGCGTTCCGATAAATACGCAAGGCTTCCCTTGCGCCTAAGGCTGGCCGGAGTGAACAGCCCCGCCAGAAAGAACATCAGCGACATCAGGCTGATATCCTGCCAGGCGCAGAAAAGGTCGAAGCCGAACCAGCGCTGCTGGTCGAGGATTGGAAAGGCGATCCACCGATAGGGCGCCGCATCAAAGGCAAACGGATCGGCCGGCTGCGACGCAAGGTAGGCCAGCGCCGAGTGAAAGGCGACCACGATCAGAATGACCACCGCCCGCAGATTGCTGAGCGGTACGTTGGGGGCAGACATCGTGCAGCACCCGTCCAGCCTGATGGTTGGAAGCAAAACGTGGAGCCGTGGGGGTGGTTCCTAAGACCGGCCTCGCCGGGCCCGCTGCCCGCGGCGTGTCGCGCGGGCAGCCCGTAGTCGCACGGGGCGGCGAGATTTCGTTCAGCGCGAAATAGCTCGGATTTTAAGTTCACCCTTACCAAGGTTGTTTACGGGCGATTGTCGCCTTTTCGATAGCTTTGCGGCATGATCGAAGCGCTCGCCCGATGAAGGCGCTGAAGACTGTTCAGCGCTGGTTCCGGCTTGGCAACGCCAAAACGCCGGCGGGCCGCGCGCTGCTTATCGAGCAGTTCCGTATCCTGACCAGTCAAATCCCGGTTCTTTACGGCGTTCTGATTGTTGACAGCATCAGCCTTGCGTACGTGCTCCCGCCGTCGTTGCCGCGGTGGTTCCGCTTTGGCGTCCCGGGAGCCCTTCTGCTCATCAGCATGGTCCGGATGATCTATTGGCTGAAGCTGAGGGTGGCTGCGCCGACCGCCGAGCAGGCGCTCAAACATCTTTACAAGACTCGCATCCTGGCTTCCGCGCTCAACGCGGCCTTCTCGATCTGGGCACTGGCGCTGTTCGAGAGGGTCGATCCGAGTGAACGCGCTCCGGTCGCGCTCCTGGTCTTCATGGGCTCGGTTGGAAGCGCCTATTGCCTTGCAAGCTTTCCGAGCGCCGCCCGCCTCACGCTGTTGTTCTCCGCGCTCCCGATCTCGCTGCGGCTCATATTCTCGGGCGAAGCACTGCTGGTTTGCATCGGACTCAATCTCTGCCTGATGCTGGTGCTGCTCGTGCGGATGATGAACACCAACTACAGGGATTTGGTAAATTTGGTCGCATCGCGGGTGAAGCTGCTCGCCCAAGGCAAACGCGCACGAACTGCCGAGATGACGGCTCTTAACGAGCAGGCGAAGGCGCGCGAGATCGCCGGCCGCTTCGACACCGCGCTCAACAATATGTCGCAGGGCCTGTGCTTCTTCGATGGCGAGCAGCGGCTCATCGTCTGCAATCGCCGCTACCTCGACATGTACGATCTCCCGCCGGAGAGCGTGAGGCCAGGCATGTTGCTGGCTGAGATCGTCGATCTGCGGTTCGAGGCGGGAAGCTTCCCCGCCATGACCAAAGACGAATACCTCGATTGGCGCAACAGCCTTGCGATCAGCAAGGCGGCGCACGACTCCGTTGTCGAGCTGGCCAACGGTCGCGTTTTTCAGATCTGCCACCGCCCGATGCCGGATCGTGGCTGGGTCGCGACCCACGAAGATATCACTGGGCGATATCGCGCCGAGAAGGCGCTCAGCGAAGCGAAATCCAATGCAGAGCGGGCCGAGATGGCAGCCCGCGCGGCGCACGCGACCCTGGTCGATGCGTTGGACGTGGTCCCGGAAGGCCTCGTGCGTCATTGCCCCGGGTGTCAGTTTCGAGGAGTCCTTGCGGGCCGGGCTGGCGCGCGGACAATATCCGGAGGCCGTGGGTTGCGAAGAACAATGGTTGCGCGAGCGCCTCGCCCGGCATGCACAACCGCAGAGCACGCATGAGCAGCAATTGCCGGGAGATCGCTGGATCCGCATCGAGGAGCGCCGCACGGCGGAAGGCGGCAGCATCGGCATCCGCGTCGACATCACCGACCTAAAGCGCCGGGAAGCCTCGTTCCGTCTTTTATTCGAAGAAAATCCGCTCCCGATGTGGGTGGTCGATGTCAACACGCTCGAACTTCTGGCGGTGAATGCAGCGACGTGCCGCCACTATGGCTATAGTCGCGAGCAGATGCTTTCGATGACGGTGGAAGATCTGCGCGTTCCGGAAGAGACGGAAAGACTGCATAGCGAGTTCCGACAGAACAAGGGCCTGCAGACCGCGCAGGATACTCGCCGCCATATCACGGCTGATGGAAGAGTAATCGACGTCGCGATCGAAGCGCGACCGCTGCGCTACAACGACCGAGATGCATGCGTTGCCGTGGCGTTCGACATGACCGATCGCAAACGCGCAGAGCAACGCATCCTGCATCTGGCGTGCCACGATGCGCTGACTGATCTGCCCAATCGCGCCGCAGTGGATGACCAATTTTCGCGGGTCCTCGACGATGCCCGCCGGCGCGGTGGCGGTTTCGCCGTCCTTTGCATCGATTTCGATCGTTTCAAGCAGATCAACGATCTGTTCGGCCATTCGATGGGCGACAAGGCGTTGCGCGAGGCATCGCGGCGCCTCGATGTCGCGGCGCAAGGCGTGTTCCTCGCGCGCATCGGCGGCGACGAATTCATCGCGATCACCGAGAAGGATCCGCTGCCGTCGAGCGCCGAGCTGCTTGCGAACCGGCTGCGAGGTGCGCTCGAACGGGGTATCGAAATCGACGGCCACTGTTTCGACCTCGACCTCAGTGTCGGAATCTCCGTCTATCCCCGGGATGGAGAGGATGCGAGGTCACTGTTTGCAAGCGCCGATGCCGCGCTCTATCGCGCCAAACACGAAGGCCGCGGCGCGATTCGCTTTTTCACGCCGGCGATGGATCAGCAGCTGCGGGACCGGAACGCATTGGAGCGCGAGCTGCGGTCCGCGGTCGGCAACGGCGAACTGTTCTTGGAATATCAGCCACAACGACACAGCAACGGCGAGATCATTGGATTTGAAGCGCTGGTGCGCTGGCAGCATCCGCGGCGCGGCACCGTGACACCGGCCGAATTTATCCCGATTGCCGAAGAGAGCGATTTGATCGGCGAGATCGGAGAATGGGTTTTGCGGGAGGCGTGCCGCGAGGCCGCGTCGTGGAATGACGAGCTGCAGGTCGCAGTCAATGTTTCGGCGATTCAATTTCGCAGGGGCGATTTGCAAGGGGTGGTCCGAACGGTCCTGCATGAAAGCGGACTCCCGCCGGCGCGGCTTGAGCTCGAAATAACCGACGGGGTGTTGATCGAGAATGTCGCCCGCGCGGCGTCGATGTTGAACGCCCTGAAGATCCTGGGTGTCCGCATCGCGCTCGACGATTTCGGAACAGGTTACTCGTCGCTCTCCTATCTGCAATCGCTTCCGCTCGACCGGATCAAGATCGACCAATCATTCATCGCCAGCCTCGGCCGCACCGACCGGTCGCTCGCGGTTGTCCGCGCCGTGATCGGCCTAGCGCATGGACTGGGGCTGCCCGTGCTTGCCGAAGGCGTCGAGACCAACGATCAGCTCAGGACGCTGATCCGCGAAGGATGCGACGAAATGCAGGGCTATTTGATCGGGCGTCCCCGTTCGGTCGAGGTCTACGCCGACATCGTCGGCCGTGACCGGGAAGATCCCGATCACGCATCCGGCGAGCGGCGCCGTCTGTCGCCGGCGCGGTAGTAAGGCCCTCGGCGAGTATCCGCTTCGTGACCAGCGGCGGCCGCCCGGCTTTGCTCGCCCGGTCAAATGGCCGGGCCCGTCCCAGCCGTCCGGCCGATAGTCTCTTCCCAAGCAATTGCCCAGTTTGTGCCTATCTACATGGATAGGAGCTACCCCCATGACCGACCAAGCCGATCTCTTGGCCCAGTTCTCGAGCGCGCTCGCCGCGCGGACGGAAGCCGCAAAGAACGCCATCGTCGCAATCCACCTCCCACACGGGCGGCACATCACAGGCATGGTGTGGCAGTCCGATGTTGTCGTTGCCTCCGAGCAGTCGCTGCCTCGAAAAGATGAGTTTGAGCTGGTCGCGCCTGGCGGCTCGGCGCTGACCGCCAAAATCGCCGGCCGCGATCCCTCTACCAATATCGTCATGCTGCGGCTGGCAGCGCCGCTTGCCTCGCCATCGATCGTCGCGAGCGAGGCGCAGGCCGGCGCGATTGCGCTTGTGATCGGCGCCGACGGCAGTGGCGGCGCCAGCGCGCGGCTCGGGCTCGTCAATCTCGCTGGGCCCGAATGGCATTCCAGCCGCGGCGGCCTGATCGACCGGCGCATCGTGCTCGACGTCGGCCTTGCCCGCCGCGAGGAGGGCGGACCTGTTTTCGACGCCACCGGCGGCTGTCTGGGCATGTCGACCTTCGGTCCGCGCGGCCAGGTCATTGTCATTCCGACCGCGACCATTGGGCGCATCGCGCCGCAGCTCGCCAAGGACGGCCGCATCGCGCGAGGCTGGCTCGGCGTCGCCCTGCAGGCCGTCGCCGTGCCGGACGCGCTGCGCGAGTCCGCGGAGCAATCCTCGGGCCTGATGGTGATGTCGGTCGTTGAGGGAGGCCCGGCGGCGCAAGCGGGAGTCTTGGCGGGCGACATCATCCTGAGCGTTGACGGGACCTCGACGCATCGATTCCGCAGGATCGCGAAGCTGTTCGGTTCCGACAGCATCGGACGGAAGGCCGATATTCGCCTGATCAGGAGCGGCTCGGTCATGAGCGTGCAGACGACAATTGCAGAACGGCGCGCCGCATGAGGCAAGCGGCAAGCCAACTGGCGCCAGCAGAGCGGCTTCGTGTCGCCGTCCATGCCGCGGATGTGACGCGCCGCAGCGCCTTGAGCCGCGTGGTTGCCGAGGCCGGGCATGTTGTCGTCGGTGTCGAAGACGCTGCCGACGTGGTGCTGGCGGACGGCGGCTTGCCGCCGGGCGAGACCCGCCCGGCGGTCACCCTCGGAGGCGCTGATCGCGATTTAAGCGGTGTGCTGTCGCGCGATGCCGGCGCTAACCAGATCGACGCGGCGATACGCGCGGTTGCAGCCGGCCTGATCGTCCGCTTGCCAGAGGCGACCGAGGGTGGCTTCGCCGCGATCGGCGAGACTGACGGCCACGCTTTACTGACGCCGCGCGAGCTCGAGGTGCTGGGAGCCCTTGCCGAAGGCTTGACCAACAAGGCGATTGCGCGCCGATTGAACATCTCGCTGCACACCGTGAAATTCCATATCGAATCCCTATTCCGCAAATTGGGCGCGCGCACCCGGACCGAAGCCGTGGCGAAAGCCTCCGAACGCCGCCGCTACGAGACGATCAATTTGTAACCAAGCGGGATTCGCGCGCCCTAACCGTCAACTGCGATGGGCACTGGGAGAACGCCGTCGCGGTTCATCGGCGGCTTCTGCGGCCAGCGCACCCTGCCTCTGAACCGGCAAGTTCTGCAACACGATTGTCGTTTGCGAGGGCCTTGCAATCTCGATGCCGAGTTCCTGAAAGCGCCTTTTCATGCGCCGATAAAATTCGCGCTGCACCGGCCAGCGCCCGGCATCCGTGCATTCGATCTGGCCGACGATGGTCACCATCG
The DNA here is from genome assembly GCA_005884765.1 of Alphaproteobacteria bacterium. GTDB lineage: Bacteria > Pseudomonadota > Alphaproteobacteria > Rhizobiales > Xanthobacteraceae > Bradyrhizobium. The sequence continues at coordinate 67,233 of VAZV01000152.1, read as the reverse complement.
AGGCGTCCAATTTGTCGACGCCCCAGAGGTCGAAGTCGCCGCGTATCATCGGCTTGAATGCAGGGTCCTTCCGGATTTCCGCGGCGATCTCCTTCAGCACCGTGCCGACGCGGTCGGTGTCTTCCGTGTAGGCGACATTGACACTGACCGCGGCATTGCCAATTCCGCGGTTGGTATTAGTGACGCTCGTTACCGAGCTGAACGGAACGATGTGGATGGAGCCATCGCCCGCTCGCAGCCGGATGGTGCGGATCGAGAGGTTTTCGACTACGCCCGATAGCCCGGACACCGTGACGGTGTCCCCGACCTGCATGGCGTTCTCCAACAGCAGGAACAGGCCCGTGATCAGATCCTGCACGAGCTTCTGGGAGCCGAAACCGATGGCGATGCCGACGATGCCGGCGCCGGCCAGAAGCGGCGCGATATTGACGCCAACTTCGCTAAGCGCAGTGAGCGTGACGACCGTGACAATGATCGACAGCAAGGTGGTGCGCAGCATCGGCAGGAAGGTCCGCAGCCGTGCGACCCGCGCATAGCGTCCTTCGCGCGAAAGCCGCAGGAGGTGCTGATCGATCGAGGCATTGGTCGCCTCCCAGATGGCGAGCGCGACCACGGCGGCGATGCCGACCGTGACCAACGCGGAAATCAGGCGTCCGCCAATGCGATCACTGGAAAACCACTCTGCCGCATCGATGCCCCAGACCTCGAGCAGGGCAATCAGGGTTATGACCGCGATCACAGCGGAGACGGTGGCGCGCAACGCGGGAAAATACCGGTTGGCCCGCGCATCCAGGCCGGGAAACTGCCGCAAGAACTCCGGGCTGATCCGAAAGATGCGGTCCAGCGCCGTCATCATGGCAATCGATGCGAGCCGGGCGATGGCAAGAACCGCGACGCCGGCGAAGAAATATCGCAGCAGCAACGCGTAGCCGTTCTGCACCTGTAATGCCCACACCGTCCAGAGCGCCAGATTGAGGATAATCGCCGGGATGTGCCAGATGTCAGCGAGGCGGCTGCGCATCATCGCGAATGGCCCGGTCTCGGTGTCGCGCGCGCGGATGGCGTCGGCGATACTGCGGCGGCATTGCAGGATGATGATGACGACGAACAGGTGAGGCACCAGCATCACAAGTCGCACGATCGCCACATAAGCGGGCCGGAAGAGGCCGAGCAGCAGCGCGATGTTGGCGATCGCCACGCCGAAAATCGTCACCGCAACAATGCGATTCCACCAGACCTCGAAATAAGCCGCCGTCTCGTCGCGAATAACAAAAAGGCTCGGCTGGCTCGAGGCAGGCGAAATCAGTGCCGCGGTCACATAGAGGATACTGCTGTACAGCACGTAGGCGTTCACCATCGCCAGGATGACGACGCGCGGCGTCGCTTCCCTGCCGATGTCGGTTGCGAGCAGGAGATTGCCGATCGCGGCAAAGCAAATCACCGGCAACAGTTCCAGAACCAGCCGCGCCAGGACGAAGGGAAACCGAAGCGCGAGTTGCCATGCGTGTGCCAAGGTGAAATGCCACCGGTGCACTTCGTTGACATCGGCGATCGATGCTCCTTCGCTTGCCGGCGGCGGCTGAAGGTCGGTCGATCGACGTGCGCGACGTGGGACGTAGCGGCCAACGGCAGCCAATGGCCGGCGTATTGCCCGTCGAATGATCCGCTCGGCCACGAACGCGCAAACAATCACGAGCGCGAGCCTCCATGCCGTGTCGAGCAAGGTTTGCCGCGCGCCCGGGTCGCTCGCCAGTTGAACCAGCCAGTGCCAGATCATCGGAAAGTCGGAGAGGTTGCGCGCGGCTTGGGCGAGCTGGCCTGATACATCGCCGAACCAGTCCGAAATTTGAACCAGAAGCTGCACGCCGAGATTGTCGGTGGGTGCGGGTGATGGCGGCGCCGGCGTCGACGCGGCGGCCGGCGACGCCTTGGCGATCGTCTGCAATGTCTGAAGCAATTGAGCGCGCTTGTGGTCATCCTGCAGGATGTCGAGCGCTTGCTGCGCCTGTGCGGGGCTCACTGCCGCCGTTGGCGGAGCACCATGCGCATCCTGCGATCTGGCAGGAACAGTCACCAGCAAAAAGACGAGCGCGATCAACATGGATCGGAACATGAATTTCAACATCAATTTTGGGCTTATCCTCGACCTGAGCGCAGCGGAGCCTCATCGCTGCCGAAGGCCCTTAATCTTCAACGAAGCTGCGGCCATAGTTTGACGTCCGGGTTCCGCCCAAGGCGGTAAACCGGCGTGCGAACTTCCAGCGAAACCCGCAAAGGGCCTTCGCGGCCTGCGCATCGCGAGCGCGAAGCGTACATCACCGCGATCGCATGCGACGTGTGCACGCTCTGCCAGCGCGGCGGAAGATCAGCGCGCGTCAGAAAGACCCGCCAGCATCATCGCCGCCCTGAGCTCGCGCACGCCCGCCTCCGCGGTTCTCTCCGCCACGAACGGCCATGGAACCGGATTCAGCGGCAATTGCGTGACATTGGCCGGGCCACGCAGCGGTTCGAATAAGTTCGCCTCGTCCGTGCCCAAATGAAGACGCTTCAGCTGCCGCAGCGCGCTGCGCATCTCCGCCAACTCGGTATTGAGCGTCGCTCCAGGCGGTTGTGGCGCGGACCAGACGCCGAGCGCGCGCGCCGCATCGGGGAGGCCCGCGCCGGTCTGCCAGGGATGACCGACCGGCTGCGCGGTGCCTTTGAGAACCTGGAACAGCCGTTCGACCCGTTGAAAATCCCGCCTGGCGAAGCCGCCCTTGAAATCGCTATGGTGCGCCAGAATCAGCGCCGCGAGCGCCGTGACATGCGCGGTCGCCACCGAGGTGCCGTCGCAAATTGCGTAGCCGTCCGGCGACTGACAGGCGATGACCGCCACGCCTGGCGCGCACAAATCAAGCTCCGGTCCGCGACAGGAGAACGGCGGCACGAACAGCCCGCGCGCGATCGGAACCGCCGCGGCCGCGGCCGCTGCCTGTGGGCTGTCGTCCGGGTAGCTTCCGAGTTGTCCGATCGCCCCCACCGCGATCACATGGGGCGAGCTCGCGGGGAACAGCACTGCTCCCGAAGAATTGCCGGCTGCGGCGATGATGCCGACGCCCTGCTGTTTTGCCGCGGCGATGCGCTGCTCGACGATCGCCGACCCCCGCTCGCAACCGAACCCGAGGCATGCGACATCGATCTCTCTTTGCAGGCAATAATCAAGCGCGGCGACGAGGTCGCTGCAGCGCGCGTCGGCTGGAAGCCTGCAAACATGCAGTTCTGATTCCGGCGCATAGCCGCGAATGCTGCGGCCATCCGCAACGGCGGCGCTGATGATGCCCGCGCAAGGCGTGCCGTGGCCGATGTCGTCCTGCGACCAGGAACGTTGTTCGCCGCCTCTGATGTCGATGCCGTGAGCGATTTTCGAAAGTTGCTTGTGGCTGGTGGCAACGCCGCTGTCGATCAGCGCGATCTTGCTTCCGCCGCCGCGACATTCAGCGGGGAGTTGATCGAACCGCATCGCGCGGCCGCTCCAATCCAGCGCCTCGGGCAGCGACAATGGTTCCAAGGCGAAGTTATTCACGCTACCAGCGCGAAGCTCCGGCCGATGTCGCCACAGGCCCCAATGACCGGAGCGCGCGCGGATCAACAATTCGGCAACCGTCTCCGGCAGCTCGCCAAGGAGCGTGAGTTCGACTTTACCGTCTCTGTCGGTCAGGCCTTGGGCCGTCGCTTGCTCCCCGACCAGCTGAACCGCGGCATGCGCGATCGACCCGCCGCTTGCGCTCGACGCCTGGATCGTCACCGTGAAGCCTGGGCCGAACGCGGTGATGGCGGACAGTGTCGGCGGTTGCGGCAAGGCACCTACGAACGAGGCAGCCCGCAGGGTATGGTCCGGCTCGATGACGAACGCGCCGGCCACCGAGCGGCGCAGCACGGCGGCGGCTGCGTCGGGCGCGCGCACCACCGCAATCGGCGGACAGATATTTTCGCGCTCGGCATAGGTTCGCAAGATTTCGATATTTTCGAACTTGTTCAGTCGATCGACCAGGGTCTGCCTGGTCACGCCGAGTCCCGCCGGCGCGATCATGTATTGGCGGTTGCGCGCGCTCACGGGCTGGCGCCGGCGGCTACGCGAGGCGGAGCCCCTGGCATCTGACGTTTCACTCATGGTGTTGCCTCCAAAAATTCAATGAACCGACGACAAAGTCTGGTCGACTGAGGCCGCGCGCGGCGGCGGCACCTTGGGATCGGCCAACCGGGCCGCTTCGATCGCGCGGTATGCCAGCCAAATCAGGTTGAAGGCCTGAGCGTAGTCTCGCGCCGCGAACCGGTGCGCGGCCTGCGTGACGATCGGAACGGAACTCTGAAGGCCGGCATATTGCCCGGCATTGGCTTCCAGATAGGCCGAGAGCGTGCGCAGCTGTTCAGTGATGATATCGCCGATGAAATTTTCCGCCGCCTGACGATCAAGTGCCGGGTTCGCAAGTGCCGGGTTCGGAATCGCGAAATTGCCGAATCCGCCCTGGAACGAGGGCTCGAAGGCTTGCGATGGGAAGGCTTGCCACGGGAAAGCCTGCGATGCCCCCTCGGGGTAGGCTTGCTGCGGGAAGGCTTGCTGCGGGAAGACTTGCGACTGCAGGCGCAGCAGCAGCGGCATCAAATTGCCAAGCAACCCGACGAGTTGCTGAATGTCGGGCGTCGGCGGCTGCGAAGCGCTTGTGGCGGAAGGATTGGAGGCGGCCATGGTTGTTCTCCTTCATCTTCATCTTCATCGGGGCGCGCTGATGTTGGCGCGTTCAAATAGCGGTCAACGGCGGCCGCCGCGCGACAGGGCGGCGGCCGCAGATTGCCGGCGGGAGCCGGCAGCGAATTGTTGTCAGATCATCCGCTGCTGATTGAAAGCCTGAAGGTTACCGATGACTTGGGGAATCACGCCGATCAGCTGGCGCGTGACGTCAGCGACATCCTGCTGCGTCAATTGCCGCTGTTGTTGTCCCCAGCCGGACAGGCCGCCGAACGCCGACTGGAATTGCGGCGCGCCAAACGGCGTCCCGAAACCGCCCTGGCCGAATTGACCCTGGCCATATTGGCCGAGGCCATACTGGCCCAAACCTTGCTGACCGAAGCCTTGCTGGCCCAAGCCTAGCTGACCCAAGCCTTGCTGACCGAAGCCTTGCTGACCGAAACCTTGCCCGCCCAGCATGGCGGCGTATTGCAGCTGCGGTTGGTTCTGCAGCATCCCAACGATCTGTGGCACGATCGGCAACAGCTGGCGGACCACTTCGTTGACATCCTGCTGGCTCAACTGCCGCGGCGCCTGGCCGAATGCCGCGTGGCCGATCGCTCCGTATGGCTGCTGGGCCTGCGCCAGGATCTGAGGCAGCGCCGGCACCAATTGCCGTACCACCTCATTTACATCCTGCTGCGAAAGCTGGCGCTGTTGCTGGCCGCCCCACTGAGCCCACTGCGGTTGCTGCTGGCCCCAGCCGAAGGCGCCGATGCCGGGCTGACCGCCATATTGGCCGTATTGCTGGCCGTATGCCGCTTGCCCTTGTCCGTAACCGCCCTGTCCATAACCGCCAAATCCATGGCCGCCCATAGCCTGCATCAACGGCATATTGCTCCAGGCGCCATAGGGCTGGCCGGCTTGGGGAAACCCTTGCGGATTGAACTGCGAATGCGCGGGATTTTGTTGCTGGATATCGAAGTAGGTCATCGCTTGTTCTCCTTGCGATGGTTGATGCCCTCAGCCCACAACGAACGAAGACGATGTCTTCTCGTCTTCGCACTCGACCTGATCTTCGCAACCGAACGCTTCGCGACGAGCGCAACCACGTCACCGCCGTATGGCGCACGCGTTCGCGCTCGATTGCTCAATCGAGATCAATCAATCGGAACCGGTTTTGTGCAAAAACGATTCAGCCCATATCCGTCATCGTCTCTGTCGCTTCATGGGCGAGAGATACATTATCTTGGGCAAACGGATTGATAGTGGGACAACGTAGAAAGGGAACTGCAAGTTCAGAACTGTCGTGGCCTTCCACGTTCATCCTGGTTGTGAGCTAACCCTCGTCTGGGTGCTCTGCGTTTGGGTGCTTGCTCCCGATTTTCCTTCTTATAATTTTTTTCTTATAAGAACCCTCGCTCCACAATGCAACGTCGCGGCGGCTTTTTTTTGCGGAGGTCTCGCGATATTTTTGTGAAAACAATGTGCCGGTTTCAATCGCGGCGTTGTTCGTCGCGCATTCGGCAAACACATTGACCTAATTCGACTAGATGTCAGCGGCGCAATTCACGTTGCATTACAAGTCACGTTGCGGGTCATTAGGCAAGGTTGAGCAGGGCGCCGACCCGCTCTGAAGTCGCGGGATGGCTGCGAAGCAGACGCATTGAACCGTCGTCGCGTGCAGCAAGCGAGTGGACCGCGAAACCTGAGTGGTGGCGTTCCAATTTGTCGAGCGCTGCGATCAACGCTTGCCAGTCTCCGGTCAATTCGAGCGCGGTGGCATCGGCGTCCAATTCGCGGCTGCGCGACAGCGCCAGGCGAAGCAACTGCGCGACCGAGGGAGCGGCGCGCAACAGTGCTGCCAGCGGCCGACTGACAGCCAGGCCTCCATGTTGCGCCCGCAACAATGCGAGACCAGCCAGCGAGGTCCATTCGATCGAACGATGCAGTGCCGCCGCCCAACTCATCGTCCACACATCATTGTTGCGGATATGGGCGACCTCGTGGGCGAGAATGCCGGCGATCTCCTCGCGCGTCATGCCGCGCAGCAAACCCTCGGTCAAGATGATGGCGGCGCCATCCGGGCCCCCCAAAGCGTAGGCATTCATATCGTGAGGTGCCGGAAGGCAATAGAGGTCCGGCAAACGGGACAAGCGAGCCCGGTGGCAGACCTCCGCCAGCATGTTGAACAATTCGGGCAGTTCGGCGGGACGCAGCAGCCGGGCGCCGAACCACCGGAAGATGGTTTCGTGCCGGATTGCCGAACCGTCTTGCCGCGGCGCGCCTCCTGTCAGCGCCCGATGCACCCCCTCGGTTCCGCCGACAATCCAGCCGCAGATCGCGAGCAACAACGTCATCCCGGCAATCGCCAGTGCCGAGGAGCGATGATTTGCGGTTTGTTGAAACGATCGCCGGAGAAGCGGCAAATCCTGCGAACCGAGGTCGATGCGGCAGCTCAGGAAAAGATCCGGCCGGTCCGTCGGCAAATGCAGGTCCAGGACGACGCTCGCGCCGGATCGCACAAGCTCCAGCATTTGCCCGCGCGGCGCAGAACGGACCAATGTAAATGAAATGCCCGGAGACGAGGCCGCCTCAAGGCGTGGTCCGTTCCGCCCCTCACGCCACGCCATCGCGCCGACGATGAACACCCCAAAATCCCCCAAACGACCCTCGCCAAACACAATAGGCTCCACTTCCTGCGGTGTCATGCCAATTTCATGCCATAGCCACAGGAAAGTCATTAGGCAGCGCCGGGGTTGTTAACCAGCGGCCGGAGCCCTTAAAATTTGCGTTAGTTTCTCCCAGCTCGGGGTCAGTTGTGACGTCCTCGCGAGTGGAATCTGCGGACACCGGGTTTTCACGGGTGCCCCTCGGCAGCAATTCAAGTCGACTCTCCCGGCCGAATTGCTCGTGTCGAGCTCAGCACCGGCGCCATCGCGCGTGGGGTAGACGCTAGACCCGCGCGGCATTGCCGCATGACGGGTCGAACGCCATGTTCAACCCCCGAGAAAATTCATGCCCCGCGAAAGGAGGCAGCGCCGCCGCAGCTACGGAGCTTCGAGCGCCCGCGCCGGACCCGCGATCGCAACTACGAATCTACGAATCAAGCGGCGAGCGTTCCTCCTTTCGGCTATCATCCAACGATGACGATCGGGATCAGCGGACCCGGGCGGAGGGCACCAAGGCAACACGCCGTGGTCAAGCTCATCGTTGCGGCCGTCGTCATCGGGATTTGCCTGATCCTGCTCGATCTCGCGAGCGACTTCCTGGTCGATTGGCTGTGGTTTTCCTCGATCGGTTATTTGCAGGTTTTCCTGGTCAGCATTGGCGCCAAGGCCGCGGTCTTTTTCGCCGTTTTCACGGCGACCGCCGTCATCCTTTGGCTGAACGGATTGTTCGCGGTGCGATTTTCCCGGCGGCAATCGACCCCGACTGTTACCGCCTCCGCGTGGAACCCAGCGGGCCACGCGCCGCCCGACCTGCGCTCGCTCATACGCGATCGACTGCCGTGGCCCGGCCTTGCCGCGGGCGGCGCAGGTGTGCTCGCCGTGCTGGTCGCAGCGAGCGAGGCCGGCAACTGGAGCGTCCTGCTGCAATTTCTCTATCACGTGCCATTTGGCGCGGACGATCCGCTCTACAACAAGGACATCGGCTTCTATCTGTTCTCGCTACCCGCCTATATCGCGATCAAAAACTGGATGCTGCTCGCAATCGTCCTGAGCGCGCTTTTCGCCGCAGCCATCTATTGGGCGCGCGGCGACATCGAATACGACGTTCACCACCGATCCGTGTCGCCGACAGTGATTGCGCACGGCTCGGCGCTGGCCGGTGTTTTGTTCGCGGTGAAGGCCTGGTCCTATGGTCTCGACCGCTATCTCTTGCTCTACGGCGACAACGGTGTGGTCGTCGGCGCAAGCTACACCGACATCCATGTGGGGTTGCCCGGCCTGTGGCTCATGATCGCCCTATCGATCATCGCGGCGTTCACCGCGTGGGCAAACTTGCGGACGCGCACTTATCGGCTTCTCGTCGCCGCGTTCCTGCTCGTCGGCGCTGGCTCTCTTCTGCTGTCTAGCGCGGTCCCGGCGCTGTTCCGGCACTTTTTTGTCAAGCCGACCGAGTTGCAGCTGGAGAAGCCCTATATCGAGCGCAATATCGCGTTCACCCGAAAGGCCTACAATCTCGATCAGATCGCGGCCAAGCCATTTGCCGCCGAACAGAAGCTCACCTTCCAGACGCTGGAGGCCAACAAGGCGACCATCGACAATATCAGGCTGTGGGATTGGCTGCCCTTGTCGGATACCTATGCGCAACTGCAGGAAATCCGCACTTACTATAAATTCCATGATTTCGACGTTGATCGCTACTGGCTCGATGGTTCCTACCAGAGCGTGATGCTCTCGGCGCGCGAACTGCGGTCCTCCCTGCTGCCGCCGAACGCCCAGACCTGGGTCAACCGCCACGTGCTGTTTACGCACGGCAATGGCGCGGTGATGAGCCCGGTCACCCGCAAGACCACTGAAGGCCTGCCGTTCTTCTACTTGCGGGATATTCCGCCCGTTGCAGACGGCGGTCCCAAAATCGACGAGCCCCGCATCTACTTCGGTGAAGAGAGCGACGACTATGTCATCGTCAAGTCCAGCATACCGGAATTCGATTATCCGAAGGGGAAGGACAACGTCTATGCGGCCTATGACGGCGCCGGCGGCGTTCCGATCGGAGCATTGGGCTGGCGAACGCTGTTCGCTTACTACTTCAACGACGCGAACCTGGTTCTCTCAAGCTATGTCACGGCCGATAGCCGGATCATGATCCGGCGCAATATCCGGGAACGGGTGCGTACGATCGCTCCATTCCTCAGGCTCGATCATGATCCTTATCTGGTGATCAGCAATGGGCGGATGTTCTGGATGCAGGACGCCTACACGACGAGTTCCTATTTCCCCTCGGCGCAGCCTATGCGCGAGTTCGATCTCAACTACATTCGCAACTCGGTGAAGGTCGTCGTCGATGCTTATAATGGGGCCGTCGACTTCTATCTGATCGACCCCGGCGATCCGATTGCCGCGATCTACCAGCGCATCTTTCCGAATCTGTTCAAGCCGTTCACGGCCATGCCTCCAGACTTGAAGAAGCACATTCGCTATCCGGAGGATCTGTTCCTGATCCAGGCGCGGCTATATCAAACCTATCACATGGAGACGGCCGACGTTTTCTACAACCGCGAGGATTTCTGGCAGTTCCCGCGACAGCCGGGCGGCGACGGCACGGCGATGATGACGCCTTATTACATCATCATGCGGTTGCCCGGCGAGCCGCAGGCCGAGTTCTTCCTCATGCTTCCGATGGTGCCGAGCCGGCGCGACAACATGATCGCATGGCTCGCTGCGCGTTGTGACCCGCCCGACTACGGCAAGCTGATCGTCTACGAGTTCCCCAAGGACAAGCTCGTCTATGGGCCATTCCAGATCGAGGCGAGGATCAATCAGACTACGGAAATATCACAACAACTCACGCTTTGGAATCAGATGGGCTCGCGGGTGATACGCGGCGCTAACCTGCTGGTGATCCCGATCGAGAACTCGGTTCTTTATGTTTCGCCGCTCTATTTGCGAGCGGAGCATGGACACCTGCCGGAGCTCAAACGCGTGATCGCCGCCTACGGCGAACATGTCGTGATGAAGGAGACGCTCGCCGAGGCGTTGGCGGCGCTGTTTGCAGGACCTGGTCCGGCGCCGGCAGTCTCAAGCGCGACGGGAGAGACGCCCCCCACGAACCCGGCGGCAAGTCAGGCGCAGGAAGCGCTCGATCGCTACAATCAAGCGGTCGAGCGATTGAAGTCCGGCGATTGGAAAGGCTTCGGCGCGCAGTTCGATGCGATGGGCGAGGTGTTGGAGAGAATGAACCGACAATCCACCGGCCACTAGAGCACGATCCGGAAAAGTGGACACCGGTTTTCCGAAAAGATCATGCTCAATCAAAAACCTAAAGCGCGATGACGGATCTAACGTAATCTCATCGCGCTTTAGGCGCGGACTTTCGAGTCTCGAAGCGACGATATTGTCGATGGATCAGAATTCCAGCGGCGCATTGTCGACCACTTCCTTCATCACGAAGAATGTTCGCGTCTGCCGGACGCCCGGCAGCGCAATCAACTGGTCGCCATGGATGCGGTTGAAATCCGCCATGTCCTGCACCCTGATTTTCAGGAAATAGTCGAAGTCGCCGGCGACCAGGTGGCAATCGAGGATGAATTTCAATTTCGCAACGGCTTTTTCGAACGCTGCGAAGCTCTCGGGGGTCGAGCGATCGAGCACGACGCCGACCATGACCAGCGCGCCCCTTGCGACCTTTTGCGGCACGACGATCGCGCGAACGCTTTTGATGTAACCCTTCTCGAATAGCTGTTGGGTGCGGCGATGACAGGTCGCGGGGCTGACGTTGACGAGCTGCGCCAGCTCGGCGTTGGAAAGCCGTCCACTGCCTTGCAGCAGCCGCAGCATTTTCAGGTCGATCCGGTCAATTTCCGCGGGCATGGAAGAATCTTCCGTATTTTGGCTGCTCATCCGAAGGTAATTCGCGCAGTTGATGTTAGAAATCACGCAAGCTAGCAATTTGATGGGATCATTTCGAGAGCACCTTTCCAGTCGGCGATGTTAGATATTGGAAATATTGGAGCCGCCAGGACCGAAGGCCACTCGCATGCTGGAAAAATTCGAACGCTATCCCCTCACTTTCGGACCCACCCATATCGAGAAGCTGGAACGGCTCGGCGCCCATCTGGGCGGCAAGGTCGAGCTCTACGCCAAACGCGAGGACTGCAATTCGGGGCTCGCCTTCGGCGGCAACAAGCTGCGCAAGCTCGAATACATCATCCCCGATGCGATCGCCTCCAACGCCGACACGCTGGTCTCGATCGGCGGCGTGCAGTCGAACCACACGCGCATGGTTGCGGCCGTTGCGGCCAAGATCGGCATGAAATGCCGGTTGGTCCAGGAAAGCTGGGTGCCGCATGAGGACGCGGTCTATGACCGGGTCGGCAACATCCTGTTGAGCCGCATCATGGGAGCGGACGTCGAAATGGTCGACGAGGGATTCGACATTGGCATCCGGCAGAGCTGGGAAGCAGCGATTGCTGATGTGAAGGCCAAGGGCGGCAAGCCCTACGCGATCCCGGCCGGCGCCTCTGTGCACAAATATGGCGGCCTTGGCTATGTCGGCTTCGCCGAAGAGGTGCGGGCACAGGAAAGGCAGCTTGGGTTTGCCTTCGACTACATCGTAGTCTGCACCGTCACCGGTTCGACCCATGCCGGCATGCTGGTCGGCTTCGCCAAGGACGGCCGCGAACGCAAGGTGATTGGCATCGACGCCTCCTTTACGCCCGCGCAGACCAAGGCGCAGGTGCTTGCGATCGCGAGAGATACCGCAAAGCTGGTTGAGCTCGGAAAGGAGATCGTCGTGGACGATGTCGTGCTGGTCGAGGACTATGCCTATCCGGCCTACGGCGTCCCGTCGGCCGAGACCAAGGAGGCCATCCGGCTGTGCGCGCGCCTCGAAGGCATGATCACCGATCCCGTCTATGAAGGAAAATCCATGCAGGGCATGATCGACCTCGTCAACAAGGGCTATTTCCCCGTGGGATCGAAGATCCTTTACGCGCATCTTGGCGGCGCGCCCGCGATCAACGGCTACGCCTATGCATTCCGCAATGGATGAGTCCGTTATGCGGAATTGCGACCCGGTCGCGCGAATGTGCGACGGATGATAAGCTTGGCGCAACAAAAGCGGGTATGATGGCGTACCCGCGAACAGCACAGGCCGGAATTCCATGACCGCACACGAGCGCAATTCCTCGACGCCGATCGATCCCGTCAAACTCGACCGCCTCGCCGAGGTGGCGGTCAAGGTGGGGCTGCAGTTGCGAGCCGGACAGGATCTGCTGCTGACGGCGCCCGCGGTCGCGATGCCGTTGGTGCGAAGGATCGCCGAACATGCCTACAAGGCTGGCGCCGGCCTGGTAACGCCGCTGTTCTCCGACGAGGAGGTGACGCTGTCGCGTTTCCGCTTCGGGCATGACGGCAGCTTCGACCGCGCCGCGAACTGGCTCTATCAGGGCATGGCGCAAGCGTTTTCAGCCAACACCGCGCGGCTTGCGGTTGTTGGCGACGATCCGATGCTGCTGTCGGGTGAGGACCCAGCCAAGGTGGCGCGCGCCAGCAAGGCCAATTCGATCGCCTATCAGCCGGCGCTGGAGAAAATCGTCAATTTCGACACCAACTGGAACATCATCGCCTATCCGAGCCTGTCGTGGGCGAGGCGGGTCTTTCCTGATGACGCCGAAGAGGTCGCGGTGGCAAGGTTGGCGGATGCCATCTTCGCGGCTTCGCGCGTGGATAGCGATGGCGCCGTGGCCGCATGGGAAAAGCACAACGCCGTGCTCGGCGAGCGGACCGCATGGCTCAACGGACAGCGCTTCAAGGCGCTGCATTATTCCGGACCGGGCACGGACCTGATGGTCGGGCTTGCCGACGGCCACGAATGGGTGGGTGGCGCCTCGGTCGCAAGGAACGGCATCATCTGCAATCCCAATATCCCGACTGAGGAAGTCTTCACCACGCCGCATTGCCGGCAGGTCTACGGTCATGTCGTCTCCTCCAAGCCGCTGTCCTATCAGGGCACGCTGATCGACAACATCGCGGTGCGCTTCGAGGAAGGGCGCATCGTCGAGGCCACGGCCTCGCGCGGCGAGGAAGTGCTGCGCAAGGTGCTCGATACCGACGAGGGCGCGCGGCGGCTTGGCGAGGTGGCGCTGGTGCCGCATTCCTCGCCGATCTCCGAGAGCGGATTATTGTTCTTCAACACGCTGTTCGACGAGAATGCCGCCTCGCACATCGAGCTCGGCCAGTGCTACTCGAAATGTTTTGTCGACGGCGGCAAGCTGACGCCCGAGCAGATCGCGGCGCAAGGCGGCAACAAGAGCCTGATCCACATCGACTGGATGATCGGCTCCGACAAGACCGACATCGACGGCATCCATGCCGATGGCTCGCGCGTGCCGGTGTTCCGGCAGGGTGAGTGGGCCTAGAGCATGATCCGGAAAAGTGGGTACCGGTTTTCCGAAAAGATCATGCTCAAACAAGAAGATAGAGCGGGATGACGATTCGAAAGAGGGTCATCCCGCTCTAGTCGGCGACGCCGCGCAGGAATGGCGAATCGTCGACGGTGTAGCGATTAACCAGGCCGGTGCAAGGGTTGCCGTCGGGCGCGCGCACGGTAACGTCCGACGCCGATACCGCGCGATGCAGGGCGCCGACCGGATCGGCAGGTTCGGCGAGCGCCAGTTGCGACCTCACGAAATCGCGTGCTTCATTCACCTCGTCCTCATCGTCAAGCGTGGCTTCGAGCGCGGCCGCGGCGCGCCGCATCTCGGCGAGCTTGCCGCCGCCGGAAAATCTGAGAATGTCGCGCCAATAGGGGTGCGTCACGATGAGCTGGATAAATTCCTCGAAATCGGCGGCGATGATGCCGGCCTGGCCCTCGGATGAAACGTAAAGCACGCGCTGCGATGGCGGCAACAGCACGAAGGCGCCGCCTGCGCCGTCATTTCCGATCTGCTGATATTGGTCGACGCCGTCCACCGAGAACCATCCATCGCCAGGGGGTTCAATCCTGAAGTCGAACGGAGGGTACATCAGCCGCTCGGCTGGTTCGTTGGCCAGTTGATCGGGCGTGAGGGGCATAAGGTCCTGCCGTAAGTTGGTGATCCCTGGTTTTCGTCGCGTCCGATGCCTAGCGGGTTCAGCGGCCGCGAAGCCGGCAAGCTTCATCGATCACGGCCGACGCACCCGACCGAGGCTCAGCCCAGTTTCAGCCGGTAGAAATCGGTCGCCGTCTTCGAGAACAGCGCGGTCTTCTCCGCCTCCGAATATGGCGCGGCCAGGCGCTTGAAGGCGTTGAAGATCACTTGATAGCTGCACTGGCCTTTGTCGGGCGGAAAATTGCTCTCGAACATGCAGCGGCTGGGACCGAAGGCCTCGATGCACGTCTCTATATACGGCTTCCAGGCTGCGGCCGCCTGTCCCGACGTCGGCGGTTCGGGACGTAGATGAAAATCATAGCCCGGCAGCCGCATCGCCAGCCCGCCGAGCTTGACCACCACGTTCGGACATTTGGCGATTTCGTTGATCGACGCCTTCCAAAGTGGAAACAGCTCCTCGCGGCGGTTGGCGTAAACGCCGATACCGACCACCCCGCCGCAATGGTCAAGGCAGATTCTGGTATCCGGAAAGGCTCGCGCGAGCTCGGTGAGTTCACCGATCTGAGGCTGGAACAGCCAAGCGTCAAAACTCAGGCCGAGCGGCGCGAGACAGGAAAAACCCTTGCGGAAGGTTGAATCGCCCAGCAAGCCCTTCGGCCGGGTCACATACATGTGGGCGACATTGGGGTCAGCATCCCAGGCCGAGGAATGGCGGATGCCGCGGAAGCGGCCGTTGCCGGCAGCGACCTCCGCCTCCAGCACCGGTTTCGCGCCGTCGCCCAGCAACAGATTGACGTGGCCGACGATGCCGGCGCAGATCAAGGCCTTGCCATAGCCGCCGCTTGCGCTCATCGCCGCGGCGCCGTTGGCGAATTCGACTTCGCCGACCGGGCGGAATGCCTCTGGGCCCTGCGCGCGATACATCGAACGGGCCTCGACATAGACGGTTGCGATAACGTTGTGGCCTGACCCGATATCCGCGGCCAAGTCCTCGATCATGTAGCGCAGACCGCCGCGATCCCAGAGATGATGGTGCGGATCGACGATCGGTCGCGCTGGATCGATCACTTGCTCGGTCAGTTGCGCGAGCCAGTCTTCGCGCGGATCGGCGTAAAGCCCGCTCTTCCAGGCGGGTGCAGTGCTGGCCATGAATTTCGCTCCCTGTTCTTATTGCTTGTGGGCTGCGATACTAGCGCATTGCCGGCGCCAGGCCAGTCATGACGCCGATGGCTGGTATTGGATATCAAACCCCGTCGAGGATGATGACGGTCGGCGTGCCCGGTAGCGTCTCCCGCGATATCCTCAGCGTGCGCTCGGTGCGGACGTCGATCTCGAACTGTTGGCCGATCCGGCGCATGAATTCCTCAAGCGGCGTCGCAAAACGGTGCATCGGCAGCACGACGGCTGCGCGTAAGCGCCGCGTGATCTCCGAAACACCGTCGAGCGACATCGTATAGGTGCCGTCGATCGGCACCATTACGACATCGAGCCGGCCGATCGCCGCAAACCGGGCGTCGTCGAGCGGATGGTGAAGATGCCCGAGATGGCCGATGCACAGGCCCGCGACCTCGAAGATGAAGATCGAATTGCCGTCCTTGATCATCTCGCCGCTCGAATCGTCGCCCCAGTAGCGGCGGATGTCGGTCGTTACATTGCGGATGAAAACGTCGCCGATGCGCTCCGCGATCTTCGCCGGCTGGCCGTCGTCGCCCCAGCCGTGCAGCACATGGGCAATGTGCGGGTCGGGAAACAGGGTGTAATGGGTCGAGTGCGCGCGGTTCATGGTGACGACGTCGGGAAGCCGGCCGGTGCGATAGGCGCCGCTCCAGTCGGTTGCGATCCGAAGCCCCGCGGGCGTGTCGATGTAATAGGTCGAATGGCCGCCATAGGTGATCGCGATCTCGTCGGCTGCATTGGCAGCCCTCCGCAGATTGACTGGCGCCGCCCGCGGGGCTCCTTGCGAGATCGCCAGGCATTCGCTTCGCGGAACATCCTCGGCGGCGACAGGTGCGATCAACCAGCTCAACATCGCCAAAGCAGCACAAGATAGTCGCAACATCGCCAAACCCCGTTTCGATCGCGCCAGCGATATTGTAATCGCATCATTCAGTGCCAAACTTATCATGCCAGACGCCGCCGTGGAGTTCACATGTCCGAGCAGTCCTTTTCCGTTCCGCGTGCACCCTCGACAAAACGCCTCGAACCGCTCCGCCGTGTCGATGCCGGCGTGCTCGATATCGCCTATTACGAGGCCAGCCCCTCGGATGGCCCGGCTGCGATGCTCATGCATGGCTTTCCCTACGACATCCATTCTTATGTCGACGTTGCGCCAATGCTGGCCTCAAAAGGCTGCCGCGTCATCGTGCCGTACTTGCGCGGTTACGGCCCAACCCGCTTTCGCGATTCCGCAACGCCGCGCTCAGGCGAGCAGGCCGCGATCGGCGCGGACATGACGGCGCTGATGGATGCGCTTGAGATCGAGCGCGCGGTATTCGCGGGCTACGACTGGGGCGGCCGCGCGGCCTGCGTCGGTGCGGCGCTGTGGCCGGAGCGCTGCATCGGTCTGGTCTCGGTGAACTCCTATCTCATTCAGGACATCGCGCGTGCCATGGTGCCGGCGCGGCCGCAGCATGAGGTTGCGCTGTGGTACCAATATTATTTTCAGCTCGAGCGCGGGCGCGTGGGGCTCGCGGCCAACCGGCGTGAGATCGCCAGGATATTATGGCGGCAGTGGTCGCCGAACTGACATTTCGACGATGCGTGCTTCGAGCGGACCGCGGTCGCGCACGACAATCCGGACTATGTCGACGTCGTGATCCACAGCTATCGCCATCGCTTCGGCCTGGCGGCAGGCGATCCGCAATATGCGGATCTGCAGCGGCGGCTCGCCGAGTTGCCGCCGATCACGGTCCCGACCATCACGCTCGACGGCGATGCCGACGGCGTGACGCCGGCGACCGACGGCAGCGCCAGCGCGCCAAAATTCACCGGCCGCCGCAGCCATCGCGTGATCCCGCGCGCCGGACACAATCTGCCGCAGGAGGAGCCGGAGGCATTTGCCGGCGCGGTGATGGAGCTGATTGAAGGGTAAGAGCGTTGCGCTCACTCCCGCCGCGGGCTCAGCTTCCAGGTCGCTGCGAGCAGAGCTGCCGTCATCAACCCGCTGATGACGGCCGCAACCGGAACCACGAGCGCCAGCGCCGCGGTCGCGGCCCATCCGATCGAGGAAAAGGCCTCGGCAAAAGTCGCGAGCCGCGACGAGGTCTGGCGGCGGCGGAACTGGCTGCGCTTGGCCTGCACGCGAAACCAGAGCTGGATCGACGTCGCGCACACGGCTCCGATGATGACGCCGACCGCGGTGACCGCGGCCTGTGGCGGCGAGGCGACGCCGAGCGCGAGCACCAGCGGGGCGAAGATCATGCCGATTGAGATCAGCACCACCTCGATCTTGGCGCGGATAGTGCGCGCAGGCGGCAGCGGCGCGGTCGCGACCAGATCGGCAGCGTCTTCGCCCGAGATCGTCAACCAGGCAAGGCCGCCGGCGAGCTGACCCGCCGCCATCACGATGACCGGGGTGATCAGTATGATCGCCGTAGAAGAGTCGGCAAAGCTTCGCCACAACAACAATGCCGGCGGCACCAGATAGAGCAGCTGCATCAGGGTTTGCGAGATCAGCCAGGGATCGCGCCGCAGCAGCACAAACTCCTTGCGCCGCAGCGCCTGCTGCCGCGAGCCGCCACGAAATGTTTTTGGCCGAATGCCCTGAGGGCCTGAACCGGCATGCACCGAGGCGCTGACCGCGGTGTCGGCGAAACTGGCTGAGAACATCGCCATCACGACACCGAGCAGGACGAGGCCAACGGACAACAGCAGCAGCAGCGCCTCGCCGTCGCCGAGCGCAGCGCGCGCCGGCCACCACACGACGCTGTCGATTCCAGGCGCGATTGCCGCAGCGGCATCCGACGTCAGAACCGCAAACCGTGACAGCGTGCCATAGGAAAGGATCGCCGCTACCTGCAGCGCAATGACGAAACCGGCGCCGATGATCGCGGCGAGGATTTGCGCGACCAGGCGGGTTCGCGCCGGACCGATCAGGCGAAACAGCACGATCGTGGCCGCGATCGCGACTGCCGCGGCCGTGAGCCCAATGGCGATAACGACGCCGAACGCCGACAACCACCGGACACCGCCCGCGATCACCAGCACATCGACGAACGGCGTCGACAACAGGAGTGCCATTGCTGTGATCGACAGCGCGATCGCGGCGATGCGAATCGAAAACACATTGCTCAGCTTGACCGGCGACGACATGATCAGATCGAGATCGGCACGCGCGTAGAATACCCGCGTAACCGATTCGATTGCCTGCGACAGCATCAGGGCCCAGGCGAGAAAAATGGACGCGGTGATGACGATGAGCGAGGATTTGTCGAGCGGCAGGCGCAGATCGGCGAAACGGCCGATCACCGCCCAGGCCGGGATATGCATGAACGCGGCAAAGACAATCAGGCCGATGGCGACCGCGCGTTTGCGCCGGCGCCGCCCGCCCGTCATCATCGCGAGCCATTCGCGCCATGCCAGGCGCAGCTCATGCCGCGCAAACCAGGTGAGTGCCGCGTCCGAGCTCATGCGGCGGCCTCGACGTCGACCAGCGCGATGAACAGGTCTTCGAGACTGGTATCGCTACGCCCGTTTTGCTGGCGCAATTCGGCAAGCGTCCCCTCGGCCACCAGCCGGCCTGCGGCAATGACGCCGATCCGATCGGCCATGCGTTCGGCGACTTCAAGAATATGGGTGGTCATGATCACCGTGGAGCCTGCGCGCACGCGATCGCCTAATAGTCCCTTGACGTGGCGGGCGGAGACGGCGTCGAGGCCGGTGAGCGGCTCGTCCAGGATGATCAGATGGGGGTCGTGGACCAGCGCGCCGGCCAGCGCCACTTTCTGGCGCATGCCTTTGGAAAATCCTTCGCAGCGCTCGCCAAGGTGCGGCTCGAGACCGAGCGAGACCAGAAGATCGCGTGCCGATTGATGCGCGACCTGGGGATCGACGCCCCAGAGGCCGGCGACAAATTCGAGATATTCCAGCGGTGTGAGCTTGTCATAGATCATCGGCTCGTCGGAAACCCACGCCATCATCTGCTTGGCGGCGACCGGCTCACCGAGCGCGTCGATACCGAAGATCGCGACCGAACCGGCATCGGGCCTGAGCAGGCCCGCGACCATGCGCAAGGTCGTGGTCTTGCCGGCGCCGTTGGGCCCGACCAAGGCGTAGAATTCGCCGCTGCGGACGGTGAGATCAAGCGCATCGACCGCGAGGCGGTCAAAACGCTTTGTTAACCCTCGCACCTGCAGCGCGGATTGTTCTGATTTCATGACGCGTCTATCCCGCTTGTTTTGGCATCGCCACCATGGACTGAAGATATTTCGGCGCCGTGAATCGGCAAACTCAAATTCCGCCCCGCCGGGGCATCACCAGCGCTTCGTTGACAGAGGTCGAGCCTTTGGGCTGAATGGGTTTACGGACAATGTGCAGTCGTTCAGCGCTGAGCAGCTCGCGGACACAAGACGCGGCAAAGGCGATCCAACAAATCGCCGGCACATCCGGGGAGGGCTCTCGGCAATGCCGGACTTCGTTCAGCAGTTGGTGAGCGGCATCGCACTCGGCTGCGTGTAGGGCGAACGGGCGGCGGCGTGAACCGCGCGAGAGGTTTGACAACGTCGAAGGACCAGCAGGCCGAGCCTTCGTTCAATGCGGGCCAAAGCTATCAACAGGCAAGAGGAGACCAGCCGTGTCGAAATCGCTCAAGGCGTTGGGCCTTGCGGTCGGCGCGCTCGCGCTGACGCATCTACCGGCCGCGGCGCAGACCAAAGTCACCAATGACGGCATCTCGGCAACCGAGATCGTGATCGGCACTCACCAGGTTTTGTCGGGCCCAATCAAGGTCTGGGGCGTCCCGGCGTCCAACGGCATGAAAATGGCGGTCGAGGAGATCAACGCGGCCGGCGGCATCCAGGGGCGCAAGCTTAGGATGATCCTGGAAGACAACGGCTACGATCCGAAGCGGGCGGTGCTGGCATCGCAAAAAATGGTCGAGCGCGACAAGATTTTCGCCATGATCGGCCCGATGGGTTCGCCCACCGTGCTTGCGGCGCAGGACGTGCTGTTCGACGCCGGCGTGTTGCAATTGTTTCCGCTGACGGCTGCCGAATTCACCTTCAAGTTCGATCCGTCGAAGCCACAGGAACGGCTCAAGTTCAACAATCTCCTGCCCTATGTCGAGAGCACGCGCGCCGCGCTCAAATACATGTTGGATGCGAAGAACTTCAAGAAACCCTGCATCATGCATCAGGACGACGAGTACGGAAAAAACGTGCTTGACGGATTTACCCAGCAACTCGATGCCATGAAGGTCCAGCCGGCCTCGGTCACGAGCTACAAGCGCGGCACGTCCGATTTCAGCGCGCAGGTCGCCAAGATGAAATCCGATGGCTGCGATCTGGTCGTGCTCGGCACCGTGATCCGCGAGACCATCGGCGCGATGAGTGAAGCGAGGAAACTCGGCTGGGACGTGACCTTCCTCGGTGCCACGCCGACCAACGTGCTTGAAGTGCCGGCGCTTGGCAAGGAAGCCGTGGAAGGACTCTACGCCGCGTCGGGCTTCGAAATTCCCTACGAAGATACGGCCAAGGGCAAGGCCAAGGACTGGCTCGTGAACTACAAGAAGATGTTCGGCACCGATGCCAATACCCAGGCCATCGTCGGCTACAATGCGGTGGAGACGTTTGCCTATTACGCCAACATGGCCGGCAAGGATCTGACCGGCCAGAAGATGCTCGATGCACTGGAGTCCGGCGATAAGTTCCTCGACATTTTCAATTCGCCGCCGACCAAATTCTCCAAGACCGATCATCTGGCCAACACGGTGACGCAGGTCCAGCAGATCCAGCACGGCCGGTGGGTGCTGGTCAGGGATAGTCTATCGTTCTGAGGCGACCGTCATTCCGGGGCGATGTGAAGCATCGAACTATGATGTGCAGTTGCACATCTGAGAATCGCGGGATTCCGGACTGGTGCGAGCGCACCAGTCCGGAATGACCGCGCGGTCCAACCGCGCGGATCGCCGGGCGAAGTTATCGCCGTCCAAGCGCGACGCCGAAATCGACCGGCTGCAGCGCGGTCGCGTTGCAGCGCCAGTTTCCGCCGTCGGTCTTTTGAAACGCGAAGGCTTTTTCGATCCTGAGCCGATGCGCGACGCCGAAACTGTCCCGGCTTGCCGGCGATGGGTTCGCCTTGCCGGACTTCAAATCCCAGCAAGTGCCGGTGCAGCTCGATGCGACCGCGCTGCAGACCGCAAACGGCGAAAGCACGACCATCTCGACCTCGGCCGTTACCAGCGCGCTTTGCTCGGCCACCTCGCTGTCGATCTCAAATACGCGGCTGATCCGTAGAAAATTCTCGCAGGTGTTGGCGGCGTGGATTTGGCTGACGCATAAATCGACGGCATCGGCGTTGGGGATCGGCGAGGGCAGGTGCTGTCCGAACAGGCGCTTTGGATCGCCCTTGACTGCTACGACTTCCGCCGTCTTCTCACCGAGATAGTCCGAAAGACAACGCTCCGACGATGATAGCTCATGCAGCGGTACGTTCTCCTTGCCTACCAGGTTGCATTTGCGGTCGCGTTCTCTGGTCCACCTTGCATATTCGGCGAAGGCGTCCCTGGCTTCATTTTCCTGCAGTTTGGCGATCAAGGCGAGGACGTGCTCGTTGAGCTCCATCTCCGCGATGGCAAGCGACGGATCGCTGCATATCAGCGCGCCGGCGGCTGTGTTGGTAGCCAGGCAGTCGAAGTTCGAGTCGCGCAGGATCGCGATCCGTTCCTCGGTTTCCTTCAAAAGACAGGCGGCCACGGGCTCGACGTCTTCGAAGCGAACCGCTTCCTGTTCGAAGATGCCGCAGCTCAAATTGCGATCCGCAATCCACTGCACGTTTTCCTCGATCGCATGGCGGCGATCCGGAATCCGATCCTGCCTGTCCTGGGTCGCGCTGCTCAGTTTGACCGCGGCGGCAGCAAGTTCGGGGTCTCCGCAAAACAATTGCTCCGCGGGGTCCCTGATCGTTTCGCAGTGGTTCTTGTTGAAGAGCGGAAGCACTTCGCTGATCGATCGATCCGCATCAGCCTGGGTTTCCGCACAGGCCGGAAGCGCCACGCCGAGCTGGATTGCAACGATCGCCGGCACGACGATCGCCAGCATATGGACCCGCATCCTGAAATCTCCCCCCGGGAAGCAAAGCGACGGCAGCCGCCATGCTAGCCTCTCGGACGTCGCGGTGAAATGGAATTTTCGTTCGGCTCTTTCGAGATGACGCGGAGCTAGTTGGAGGATGAGATCAAACCGGGCTGGACTGCCAGCTCAAGCGCAATGGCGGGCGCGATGTCCCGTTCCGCGGTGGCGGCAATCAGCGGCGCATCGTCATACTTCATGACGCCGGATGGGCCGATGACGAACAGCGGCCGGTAATTCCTGACATAGGAATCCTCGATCATGGCCATGCGCTGGTTGTCGAGCATCAGCCAATGGCCGTCCAGCCGCACTGCGGCGACGGCATGATCCTCGCCCAAACTGGTGTTGCGCATCACGACGATGCGCAGATCGTCCGGCGCGATCCCGGCCTGGCTCAGAGCAACGAATTTGGCGATCGCGTAATCTTCGCAATCGCCGGCGCCGCGATAGAACGTGACGAGCGGAGAACTCCAGACGTCGATTTCGCCATACTGGGCAAGATCGCTCATCGGCCGGATCGCGAGATTGATGGCGCGGTTGATTTGGCCGAGCTGGGCGCGGCCATCGTGCTCTCTGGCAACGTCCACGATGGCGAGGAATTGCAGCGCGGCGGGAGATGCGCAACGATCGCGGTCGCCGTCGCACAGCGCAAGCTGCACCCTTTCGTCGTCGAGCTTGCGCTCCACGCCAAGCCACTTTTCGTGCAAGCCACCGAAAGCCAGCGGGTGGGCGACAAGCCCAAACGGCTCCGTCGATCGGCTGGTCATTTCCAGCGATCCAGGCGAATCCAATGTGGCCGCGCGTGAATTTATTGCCGGCAAAAGCAAGGCGATGCCACACGCGAGCACAATGACACGCAACGCGTGTGCGTAATCGAAGGTTCCCATCTGACGCCCCATGTCCGGGCATCGATGGGCTGGGGCCCGTTCGTGACCGGATCGTTTCGGCCTCGATGATGGGCGGGGGGACTTTTAATCGCCTTAAGGCGGGGATTTTGGGTGCCAAAAGCGCGAAACAGGCTGAACCGCGCGTCGTGGTTTTACGACTAATTTTATCGATCGCCGGTCTCTTTCAACCGAAACCACCGCGAAGCGTGAGCAAATGCGTCTCTGGGTTGTATCGCCGCCGATTTCCGCCCGGTATGGCTAATTCGTCCGAAGCCGTCGATTTTGTTATCTGGATCACAGTTTTAGCGGGATTTTTGGGGCATTGTCCCGCTTGGGAAGGCAGGGGGAAGATGTTGAAAGTATTGCGTGCGCTTTATATACATTCGATGACTTCGAAGCGCGTCGTAATTCATGTAGCGGTCCGTTCTATATTTGGACGCTTGGTCAACAATACCTTCCAATCGCGCAAATCGAACAGAATAAGCCACGGATGTGCGCTCCGTGGGGACGAAGTCACACAAGCAGCAGATGGTTTCGCGATCGCCGGACCGGTGATATGCAAGCTTAGACAGTTAAAATTGTATAACTATTAACCAATTGCGGTAGCCCATTGAATTACGCCGGTAAATTTGACGCCACGATTTCCGCCGACGGCTCCGGTGCGCACCATTCTCCAGCGTACATCCATCTCGACTCACCGCATGCGCAAATTCCCGCAGACGCGATCGTCGTTCCCGACGCGCAGCTGCTTTTCAACGCGGACTTCAAGCGGTCTGGCGTCGACCTGATCCTGTCCAAGGACGACAGCGAACTGGTCCTTCACGATTACTTCAAGGGCGAGAAGCGCGCGCCGTTGGCATCCCCCGATGGCGCTCACCTGACCGGCGATCTCGTCAACGCGCTCACCGGTCATGTTCAATACAGCCAGGCAGGGGGCGCGACCGCCGCGGGCCAGGTCATCGGCCACGTCACCAAGCTCGCCGGAACCGCGACCGCGGTCCGCAACGGCGTCTCGATCATTCTGCACCAGGGCGACAACGTCGAAAAAGGCGATGTGGTCCAGTCCGGTTCCGATTCAACGCTCGGCGTCACCTTCATCGACGGCACCGTGTTCGGTCTGTCGTCGAATGCGAGAATGGTGCTCAACGAAATGGTCTACGACCCGAATGGGTCGAGCAACTCCTCGCTCATCAGCCTAGTGGCGGGCACCATTTCATTTGTCGCCGGCGAGACCGCAAAACACGGCGACATGAAAATCGACACCCCGGTCGCGACCATGGGCATCCGCGGCACTGCGGTGCTGGTCGAGATCGACTTCACCGTGCCTCAAGGCAGCAACCTGCCTGACGCGAAATTCCAGGTCCTGGTCGAACCGGACGGCACCACCGGCTCCTACATCCTGTTCGACAAGACCACGCTGCAGCCGATCGCGGTGGTCAACCAGGCCGGACAGCAAATCAATATCAACAACGGCGTCGTCAGCACCAGCAATAGCCAGTTGTCGCCGGACCTGCAGAAGCTCATCACCGACGTTTTCCAGCAGAAGTTCGCGAGCAACGACTCAGACACCAAATCGCAGACGCACTTCACCGATTCGATCAATCCGAACCTGATCACCGGCCAGCTTATCAAGACGGCCAGCGGCACTACGGCGACGCCGATATTTCAGGTCACCGACTCAAAGGGTAATTCGTCTTCGGGTTCGACCGGGGGTACGAACGGGCTGCAGCACGTCGATCAGGCGCCGATCGCCGCGGCCTTCGGCGATCTCGTTACCGAGATCACCAAGATCACCGGCAGCAGTACGCTCGACTTGGCGTTCAACAAGATCAACTTTAACGATATCAATGTTGGCGACCGACCGACCGTAAGCACGTCGTTCGCTTCGTTCACCTACACGGACCCGAACGGGAACGACGTCAAAGCGACGCTGAATGCGCTGCAGCTGGCGGACGTCAAGGCGACCGAAGTCGACCTGGTCGTGGTCCAGGGCCCCAACAATACCAACATCGGTTCGGCGAGCTGGACCTACCTCGTCCCCGATCACGCTTTCGACTTCCTTGCCGCCGGCGAGACGCTGACGCTGACCTATACCGCGCTAGTCGACAGCAACTACGCGCCGCTCGATTTGAAGACGGCGGTGAATTTCACGATCACCGTCACCGGCACCAACGACGTTCCCGTCATCACCACCGACAAGCTGACCCAGTCCATTGCGTTTTCGGGCGGCACCAGCGTTTCCGGCGGACCGCTCATCTCGGGCGATGAGACGAAGGGAACGTTTGCCTTCACCGATCCCGATCTGACTGACACGCACACGGTCACCGCGGTCTTGAGCAGTTGGACGATGTCCGACGGATCGGCCGTGCCGCCCGGGCCGCTCGACGCGTTCAAGGCCGCCCTTACGGCCTGGATCGTCGAGCCGACGAACGACAGCACGGGGACCGGCACCGGCACCATTAACTGGCAACTTGCTGACCTTCCGGCCTATCTGGCGGACTTCATTCCGCTGGATGCGGAGCTCACGCTCACCTACACGGTCACCTTGACCGACTCGCAAGGTGCGACCGACACCAAAACCGTTCAGGTAACGATCACCGGCACCGACCACGCGGCCGAGGTGTGGATCCACACGACGGGCGACCATTCGCCGAACGGGCTGTGGAGCACCGCGCAAAACTGGGAAACCCGGCTCGTCCCGACTTCCAAAGACGACGTCATCATCATCACCGACCAGTTGCATGGGCTGACGCCGTCCTATCCCGCCACCATCGATGGGTCGACGGCGGCCGTCGCCAAGTCGGTGACGATGAACGATTTCAACGTTCCCAATCCGCCAGATCCGCTGCACCAGTCGCCGGAACTGGACGTTCAGAGCGGGGGCACGCTGACCATTGGCAGCGGCGGCCTCTCGCTCAGCGCCGATTCGATCCTCAACAATGCGGGAACGATCAGCGTTGCGGGCAAAGCGGAATTCGTCGATCAAAGCGTGCTTAAGAATTCCGGCAGCATGACACTTGCGCTGGGTGGCGACTTCAAAGACCAGAGCGCGATTTCGAATACCGCCGGAGGGGAAATTGAAGTCTCCGGCGGCACGCTCAATGTTCTGGTCAATGTCGATAATTCCGGCGGCACCGTTCAGGTCGATGATGGCGCCGCGCTGATCCTCAACGGTGCCGGCATCAGCGGCGGCACCGTTACGATCAAGGGTACGCTGGACCTCGAGGGCACGAGCTTCCTGAAGGACGGGACGCTGGTCAACACCGGCACGATCGATGTCGGGGGTGCCGTTACGTTCGACAACGAGACGGTCCACAACAGCGATATCATCGAGATTTTTGCCGGCGGATCACTGACCCTCGATCCGACCAACGTCGATAATGCCGGCGGCACCATGACGGTCGACGCCGCCGCGACGCTGATCCTGGACGGCACCACCATTACCGGCGGCACGATCACCGACAACGGCACGATCCATGTCACCGCCGACAGCGCGATCGACGGGGCAGTGATGACGGCGGGCCAGGTCACGGTCGACGCGACCCTGACGCTGGACGGCACCACCATCACCGGCGGCACGGTCACCGACAACGGCACCGTCCATGTCGATGCCGGCAAGACCTTGAAGCTGAGTGGCGTGGCGCTCACGGGCGGGGCCATCACCAATCTCGGCACGATCGAGATCACCGGCTCGGGCAGCATCAACAACGATAGCTTCGCCAACGCCCAGCTCACGGTCGATGCCAACCAAATCCTGACGCTGGACGGCACCACCATCACCGGCGGCTCGATCACCGACAACGGCACGGTTGCGGTCGGTAGCGGCAAGACCTTGAAGCTGAGCGGGGTGGCGCTCTCCGGCGGGGCGATCAGCAATCTCGGCACGATCGAGATCACCGGCTCGGGCAGCATCAACGACGATAGCTTCGCCAACGCCCAGATCACGGTGGATAGCGGCCAGATCCTGACGCTGGACGGCACCACCATCACCGGCGGCTCCGTCACCGACACCGGCACCGTTGCGGTCAGTAGCGGCAAGACCTTGAAGCTGAGCGGAGTTGCGCTCTCCGGCGGGGCGATCAGCAATCTCGGCACGATCGAGATCACGGGCTCGGGCAGCATCAACAACGATAGCTTCGCCAACGCCCAGCTGACAGTGGATAGCGGCCAGATCCTGACGCTGGACGGCACCACCATCACCGGCGGCTCGATCACCGATACCGGCACCGTCCATGTCGATGCCGGCAATACGCTGAAGCTGAGCGGTGTGGCGCTCACGGGCGGTGCGATCACCAATGCCGGCACGATCGAGATCACCGGCTCGGGCAGCATCAACGACGATATCTTCGCCAACACCCAGCTCACGGTGGATAGCGGCCAGATCCTGACGCTGGACGGCACCACCATCACCGGCGGCTCCGTCACCGACACCGGCACCGTTGCGGTCAGTAGCGGCAAGACCTTGAAGCTGAGCGGAGTTGCGCTCTCCGGCGGGGCGATCAGCAATCTCGGCACGATCGAGATCACGGGCTCGGGCAGCATCAACAACGATAGCTTCGCCAACACCCAGCTCACGATCGATGGCAACCAGATCCTGATGCTGGACGGCACTACGATTACCGGCGGCACGGTTACCGACACCGGCACGGTCCATGTCGACGCCGGAAACACCTTGAACCTGAGCGGGGTGGCGCTCTCCGGCGGGGCGATCAGCAATGCCGGCACGATCGAGATCACCGGCGATAGCTCGATTTCGAGCGACGCGCTGAGCAACAATCAGCTGACGATCGATGCCAGCACGACACTGACGCTGAACGGCACCACGGTGACCGGCGGCACGGTGACAGACACGGCAATGCGCTGGATGGCGAGACCGTCACCAATACCGGCGGCACTATCGAGGTTCTGGCTGGCGGCGCACTGCTCATTGACCCCACCGCGATCGACAACACCGGCGGCAGCATCAAGGTCGATAGCACTGGCACGCTGACGCTGGACCAGGCCACCATCACCGGCGGCACGGTCATCGACAACGGGACAGTGCATGTCACCGGCAACAGCGCGATCGACGGCGCGGCCTTCAACAGCGGCCAGCTCACGGTGGATGCCCTCAAGACCCTGACGCTGGACGGCACCACGGTGACGGGTACCACCGTCACCGACAGCGGTACGGTCAATGTCGACGCCACCAAGACGTTGAAGCTGAGCGGTGTGGCGCTCTCTGGCGGGGCCATCACCAATGCCGGCACGATCGAGATCACCGGCACCGGCAGCATCAACGACGATATCTTCAGCAACCACCAGCTGACGATCGATGCCAACCAGATCCTGACGCTGGACGGCACTACCATCACCGGCGGCACGGTCACCGACACCGGCACCGTTGCGGTCAGTAGTGGCAAGACCTTGAAGCTGAGCGGGGTGGCGCTTTCCGGCGGGGCGATCACCAATGCCGGCACGATCGAGATCACCGGCTCCGGCAGCATCAACAGCGATATCTTCACCAACACCCAGCTGACGGTGGATAGCGGCCAGGTCCTGACGCTGGACGGCACTACCATCACCGGCGGCACGGTCACCGACACCGGCACCGTTGCGGTCAGTAGCGGCAAGACCCTGAAGCTGAGCGGAGTGGCGCTCTCCGGCGGCGCCATCAGCAATCTTGGCACGATCGAGATCACCGGCACCGGCAGCATCAACAACGATAGCTTCGCCAACGCCCAGCTGACAGTGGATAGCGGCCAGATCCTGACGCTGGACGGCACTAGCATCACCGGCGGCTCGATCACCGACAACGGCACGGTCCATGTCGACGCCGGAAACACCTTGAAGCTGAGCGGAGTGGCGCTTTCCGGCGGGGCCATCAGCGATGCCGGCACGATCGAGATCACGGGTGACAGCTCGATCAGCAACGATCAGCTGGCCAACGGCCAGCTGACGGTCGATGCCGGCAAGACGCTGACGCTGCAGGATGGCACCACGGTCACCGGCGGCACGCTTGCCAATTCCGGTACGGTGCAGATTGAATCCTCTTTGGGCGCGACGCTGGATGGCGTTAGCGTCACCGGGTCGGGCGCCATTCAGATCGACGTCCCCGTTTTAGCAAGTACGCTGGTGCTGGACGACGGCACGGTCATCACCGGAGGCACGTTGACGGTAGGGTCCGCCGGCACGCTTGCGGTCAAGAGCGCCAAAGGGGCGACGCTGAATAATGTTGGCGTCACCAACAATCATTTGATCGAGGTGATCGCCGCGAGCGTCCTTACGCTGGACGCAGGCACGTCGGTCGCCAACAGCGGTGGCACGGTCGCGGTCGACGGCACTGCGACGCTGACCCTTGACAGCGCCAGCGTGACCGGCGGCACGATCACCGACGCCGGGACGGTGCATGTCACCGGCAGCAGATCCTGACGCTGGACGGCACCACGATCACCGGCGGCTCGATCACCGACAACGGCACCGTCGATGTCGATGCCAGCAACACGCTGAAGCTGAGCGGGGTGGCGCTCTCCGGCGGGGTCATCACCAATGCCGGCACGATCGAGATCACCGGCGATAGCTCGATCAGCAACGATAGCTTCGCCAACGCCCAGCTCACGATCGATGCCAATCAGATCCTGACGCTGGACGGCACCACGATCACCGGCGGCACGGTCACCGACACCGGCACCGTCCATGTCGATGCCGGCAACACCTTGAAGCTGAGCGGGGTGGCGCTCTCCGGCGGGGCCATCACCAATGCCGGCGCGATCGAGATCACGGGCTCGGGCAGCATCAATAACGATAGCTTCAGCAACCATCAGCTTACGGTCGATGCCAAGCAGATCCTGACGCTGGACGGCACCACGATCACCGGCGGCTCGATCACCGACAACGGCACCGTCGATGTCGATGCCAGCAACACGCTGAAGCTGAGCGGGGTGGCGCTCTCCGGCGGGGTCATCACCAATGCCGGCACGATCGAGATCACCGGCGATAGCTCGATCAGCAACGATAGCTTCCGTCACCGACAACGGCGCTATCCACGTTACCGGCAATGCGCTGGTGAACGTCACCGGCAACATTACCGGAACAGGATCGATTGAAATCTTCAACAACGCGAAGCTGGAGATCGGCGGTTCGGTTTCTACTGGCCAGACTGTGACGTTCAGCTCGGCGGGCGCCGCAGCCACGCTAATCCTTGATCATTCGAAAGACTTCCACGGAACGATCGTAGGCCTCACGGAATTTTCTGTCGAAAGCCAGGAGAATCGCGTCGATCTCAAGGATCTGACTTTCAGGTCAGGCCATATGCACGCCAGTTTTGACGCCAAGACGGATATTGTTACCGTCAGCAACGGTATAACTTCTGTCACCCTCCATCTTTCCGGTGATCTTTCCGGTAGTTCCTTTGATCCCTCTTTCGAACTTGCGGCCGACGCCACCGGGGGAACGCTAATCGATGATCCTTTGGCATCCTCCGGCACCGTGGCAATCGACAGCGGCAAGACGCTGGACATCTCGGGCGCAAGCACGGCGACGGTGAGCTTTGCGAATAGCAGCGGCACCACCGGCGAGCTTGTGCTCGACGATTCCAAGGATTTCGCCGGGCAAATCGTCGGTTTTGCGGGGGACGGGACAACCTCGAATTCGGATCTGATCAATCTCGCGGACGTCAATTTTGCCGACGTTGCGATGGCCAAGACGACCTATACAGACAACGGGAACGATACCGGGACACTGACCCTGTACAACGCGAGTGGCCAGGCGCTTGACACCATCACCTTCGTCGGAAGTTACCAGCTGGCCAATTTTAAGATCGAGGACGATGGTAGCGGGCATACGCTGATTGCCGATCCGCCGGTACCCTCCACGACTGCGACCCCGGATGGAGTCCTGGAGGCAAGCACAGGTTTGCTCAAGATCGACCAAAGCATCAGCGATGGCGGACATGCCGTCATCGACGGCGGTAGCCTGGAATTCGCCGCTGCGTCGAATGCGATCGTTCAGTTCTCGGGTCAGATGGCGGGCACGCTTGTGCTCGACGAGGTGTCGCATTTCACCGGTACCGTCACCGGTTTCGCCAATGGCGATACCATCGATCTCGCCGGCATCAATCCCGTCAATGTCAGCATCAGCAATTCCGGCTCGCTCGAGCTGCATTACGGACCTGGCGCCAACGACTTTTTCGCGCTTGTCGGCAACTATGACCCGGCAAGCTTCGTGATCGGTTCGGACGGCAAGGGTGGCACCGACGTCGTTTGGAACCAGCACGCGCCGGTCATCGAAACCGACCACGTCGCCATCACTCACAACCCTGACGGATCAACGACGATCTCCGGCCTCGACGTTTCCGACTCCGACCCCGGCTCATCCACGGAGACCTTCACGGTTGCAGCGACAACCGATGCGTCGGGAAGCGGCGTGACGACACCCTCGACGGGCTCCGGCTCGCTGGCCGACGTCGATACGGCTTTGAACAACGGCGTCACCTTTAGTCCCGGAACGATGCCGCCCTCCACCGACAAGGTCACGTTGACCGTCACCGACAACCACGGCGTGACCGACACCGTGAATTTCGTTTTCAATCCGGCGGGCGAGGGTCCGGCGACGCTGACCGGCACGGCCGGCAGGAACGTCATCTTTGGCAGCGGAAATGGCGACACCCTCACCGGCAACGGCGGTCAGGATCAGTTCGTGTTCTCGCCGGCCTTATCGGGTGCCGCGCAGCATACGATCACGGATTTCGACGTCAATCTCGACAAGATCGATGTCCGGCAATTCCACGCTATCACGGCTTCGGCCCTTCCGACTGAAACCCAGCAAGGCAACGACACGCTGATCACGCTCGATAGCAATGACACGATCTTGCTGAAGAACGTGGTCGCCGCCAACCTGCACGCCAGCGACTTCATCCTCCATAGCTAGAACGGGATGATTTTTGATCGAATCGGTGCGGCTCAGAGTCACTTCACCTCGCCCCGCTTGCGGGGAGAGGTCGGCGCCAACGGGTCGGTGCGATGCGCCGCCCGATGATAAACTCCGGGCCGGGTGAGGGGGACTCTCCAAGATCTCGGTGCGCGGAAAAAGCCCCTCACCCCAACCCTCTCCCCGTAAAGAACGGGGAGAGGGAGCAGACCGAGCCCGCGACTGCAACTCAATCTAATCTCATCACGCTCTAGAGCCCGGCGCCGGCCCCAAAGACTGAACGTGATCAATCCGCACGGTCGTGGTATCTGGATGGCATGAAGCGCTTGCGGATATTGCGACGGTGGTTCGCGCGGAAGTTCGGCTACGCGCGGCTGGTGTGCCTTGCGCTCCTGGTCGGCTTCGCGGTGTTGCGCATCGCCGATCCTGCCCCGGTCCAGGAGCTCCGTGTCAGGACGTTCGATACCTTTCAGGTCATCGACCCACGCGTGAAGACCGCGCGTCCCGTCACCATCGTCGACATCGATGAAAGGAGCCTCGCTGATCCCCGGCTGGGCCAGTGGCCGTGGCCGCGCACCAGGCTTGCCGATATCATCAACAATCTGACCAGGCTCGGCGCCGTCGTGATCGCCTTCGACGCGCTGTTCCCCGAGCCGGACCGGCTCAATCCGGATATTGCCGCCGACACCTTCCGTAATCTCGACGAGGCGACGCGGGAAAAACTCAAGGCGCTGCCGAGCAACGACCAGATCCTCGCCGACGTGATCCGCAAATCGCGCGTGGTCTTGGGTGAGTCCGGCGGACCCGACGTTCACACCGATCTCGACACGAAGCTTCCCGTCACGGGATTCGCCATGCTCGGCGAGGACCCGCAGCGTTTCATCTTCCAGTTTCCGGGACTGTTGCGTAACGTGCCGATGCTGGAAGAAGCCGCGGCCGGCCGCGGCCTCTTCACCATCGTGCCGGAGCGCGACGGCATCGTCCGCCGCGTGCCGATGATCGTGCAGGCCCAGGGCGTGAGCATGCCGGCGCTGAGTTTCGAGATGCTGCGGGTCGCGAGCGGCTCCGGCACCATCCTCATCAAGACCGAAAAGCACGGCATCCAGAGCATCGGCATGCAGCACTTTCAGATCCCGACCGACGCCCACGCGCAGCTCTGGGTACATTACGCGCATCATGACCCATCTATCTACGTCTCGGCCGTCGACGTCCTGGAGGGGCGCGTTCCGCAAGACAAGATCGCCGGCAAGCTGGTGCTGATCGGAACCTCCGCCACCGGGCTGGTCGACATCAAGACCACGCCAGTGTCGCCCGTGATGCCGGGCGTCGAGATTCATGCGCAGGTGCTGGAAAGCGCGCTGACCGGCGCGGTGGTCTCGCAGCCGAGCTACGGCCTCGCTTACGAACTTTTTGGCGCCCTTCTGCTCGGCCTCCTGGTGATCGCGTTCGCGCCGAAATTCGGGCCGACCACATTGGTGATTGTCGGCGCGTTGTTCG
The DNA here is from genome assembly GCA_005884765.1 of Alphaproteobacteria bacterium. Lineage (GTDB taxonomy): Bacteria > Pseudomonadota > Alphaproteobacteria > Rhizobiales > Xanthobacteraceae > Bradyrhizobium. The sequence goes on along the minus strand of VAZV01000152.1, from coordinate 33,192 downwards.
CGTCCGTGCTGATCGGGACTTCCTGGTTTTTCTATATGCATTACCGGCAGCTCATCGACTTCACCTATCCGCTGTTGTCGACGACGGCGATCTACCTCACGCTGATTTTCTCGAGCTACGTCCGCGAGCAGGCGCAGCGCCGGCAGATCCGCTCGGCATTCGGTCAATATCTCTCGCCGGCCTTGATCGAACAGCTCGCGCAATCGCCGGAAAAGCTCGTGCTTGGCGGCGAAGAGCGCGAGATGACCATCATGTTCTCCGACGTCCGCGGCTTCACCACCATCTCGGAGTCCTACAAGCACGACCCGCAGGGCCTGACCAAATTGATGAACCGGTTCCTGACCCCGCTGACCAATGCGATCCTCGCCCGCAAGGGTACGATCGACAAATATATGGGCGACGCCATCATGGCGTTCTGGAACGCGCCGATCGACGACAAGCAGCATCAGCTCAACGCCTGCGAGGCCGCGGTCGACATGCTCGAGAAGATCGACGAGCTCAACAAGCTGCGCGAGCAGGAGGCAAAGGAGGGCGGCCACATTTACATCCCGCTCAATGTCGGCGTCGGCCTGAACACCGGCACCTGCGTCGTCGGCAATATGGGCTCGGACCTTCGCTTCGACTATTCGGTGCTCGGCGACAGTGTCAACCTCGCCTCGCGGCTGGAAGGCCAATCCAAGGAATACGGCTTTCCCATCATCGTCGGCTCCAAGACCGCGCTTGCGGTCAAGGACAAGTTTGCGATCCTCGAGCTCGATTTCATCATGGTGAAGGGCAAGAAGGAGCCCGAGGTGATCTATGCGATCGCCGGCCGCGAGGACGTCGCGCTGTCAGGCCGTTTCCAAAGGCTGCGCAACCTCACCATCGAGATGCTGGCGTGCTATCGCAACCGCGACTGGGATGGCGCGCTGGCCGCGATCGAGCGCGGTCGCCGCACGGACGACGCCCGCGCGCTGGCATTGCTTTACAATCTCTACGAAGCGCGGATCCGCGGCTATCAAAAGGATCCGCCGCCGGAAGACTGGAACGGCGCCTTCGCACTGCTGACCAAGTAGCCTTGGCCGCGCTGCACTGGACCCGAACTGGGCGGGCTCTTATCTTTATCGTACATTCGTGGTGTTCCGGAGAGCGTGAGATGCAACGGGATCTTCGCATCGGAGAAGTGGCGAGCCGCACCGGGCGCAGCGTTCATACCATCCGCTGGTACGAGCAGCAGGGGTTGCTGCCCGGCGTCCTTCGCGATGCGACCGGCCGACGCGTCTATAGCGAGTATCACGTCGGCTGGCTCGATCTGATGGAGCGGCTGCGGTTTACCGGCATGTCGATTACGCAAATGCGGCAGTACACCGCGCTTGCAGCACAAGGAGCCTCGGCGCTGCGGCAGCGCCGGGCGTTACTCAGGGAGCACCAACGTCGGGTGCAACAGAACATCAGTCGCTGGACGGCAGCCTTGGCCCTGATCGACGCCAAGGTCGAATTCTACGACGAGTGGATGGCCAACGGCGAGAGGCCGGCGGTCGGGCCGCACCGGCGTCTGCTCCAGCAAATGCAAAAGCCGGCCGTCCAATCGTGACTGCCGATCGCTTCGCCGCTCATGCACGGCGCCACGGCGGCGGCCTAAGCACGCGCTCGACCAGTGCGGTGTCCATATATTCGGTCATCTCGCGCATCTGTCCTTCCGCCATGCGGATGACGAAGCAATACGTGTTGGCGTAGCGCTCATCCGAAATGGTGGTCGCGTCGCCATGGCATTCGATGACGACATGGTCGCCGTCGGCCAGGATGCGCGTCGGGGTGATGCTGGATGGTGCAGTGAACTGTTCGTACAGCGGCTTGAGCAGCCGCTCGCGCACATCGGCTTTGCCGATATACTCACCGGACCAGGCCGTCGATCCGATGATCCGCCAGACGAAATCGTCGGCCATGGCTGCGATGAACGGCGCAGGATCGCGGCGCGACCGTGCCGCCATGATATTCTGGACGAGGGTCTTGTTTTCGGAAGCTGTCATTGGCTGCTCCTTATGAATCGGGACAGCCAGCCTTGTACGAACTAGAGTATGCTCTAGGTCAAGCGCTTTCCCTCGTCCCGGCGTTCGCCGGGACGAGGGCGCGAATCTACTCCAGCCCGATCGTGGTCAGGTCCTGGAACCAGTGCTGTGCCTGCACGAATTTCTTGATTCGTGGCGACAGCGCGTGCGGATTGGTGTCGTGCACCACCCACACCAGCGCCGCGTCGTCGACGATCAATGCGTGTGCCTGGGCCAGGAGTTCGTCCTGCTTTTGGCTATCGAAGGTCTGCTTGGCTTCGTCGATCAAGGCATCGACCTTCCGATTCTTGTACCCGCCCCAGTTGACGCCGACCGGCGCGATCTGGCCGGAATGGAAGAATCGGACGATGGCATACAGTGGGTCGGAGGTGACGTAGGCAATGTTGTTGGCGGTAATGCCGGCGTTCATTTCGTCCGCCGCGCCCTTGCGCCAGTGGGTGTAGAGCGTCTCCAGCTCCACCACCTTGAAGTCGATGTCGATGCCGATTTCCTTAAAACTCTGCTGCAGGAATTCGTTCATCGGCAGCGACAGCATCTGCCCGGTGCCGCCTTGCGCGATGATGAAGGTGGTCTTCAGCGGCTTGTCCTTGGAGTAGCCGGCTTCTTCCACCAGCTTCTTGGCCGCGGCCAGATCGTATTTGAGCTCGAAGCTCGGCTTGCCGAACCACGGGCTCGACGGATCGACCTGGCCCTTGGCGGGTTTGGCAAGTCCATTCATCAGGCCGACCACCGCGTCGCGATCGATCGCGAGGTTGAGCGCCTTGCGCAAGCGGATGTCGGTCCAGGGCGAGCCGGGCAGCACGCTCAGATGATAGTTCCAGACATGCGGCGTGATGTTGTCGACGATGCGCATGCCCGCCGCTTTGAGCTGCGGCACGGCGTCGGGCGCCGGCGTTTCGATCAGGTCGACCTGGCCCGCCAAAAGAGCGTTGGTGCGCGTCAGTGCTTCCGGCATCGGAATCAAGATCAGCTTGTCGATCTTCGGGATCCGGTTCTTGTTCCAGTAGTCGTCGTTCTTCGACAGTTCGGCGAGTTCGCGCGGCACCAGCTTTGTCAATTTGAACGGGCCCGTGCCGGAGGGCTGGCTGGCGAACTTGTCCCAGTCCTTGCCGAGCTTCTCATATTGCGCCGGGCTCGACACCAGGAACCAGAGCATCTGGTAGGGGAAGAAAGAATCGACGGTCTTGGTCGTGATCTCGATCGTCGAGTCGTCTATTCTGGCGTAGCTTGCGACCGAGGGCAGGCGGGTCTTCACCTGCGCGCTCTGACGCTTGTCGAATTGCGGTGCCTTGTCGTTCAAGACCTTGTCGAGATTCCAGATCACTGCGTCGGCATTGAAGTCGCTGCCGTCATGAAACTTGACGCCCTTGCGCAAGGTAAAGCGCCATTTCGTCTTGTCGTCGACTTTCCATTCAGTGGCGAGCCCCGGCACCAGCTTGCCGGGCCGGTCGGCGACGTCCATTTCCCAGGCGACGAGCGGATCGTAGATTGTGTAGGCGGTGAATTGATAGGCGCCCGCGCCGCGATCCGGCTGGCCCGTCGTCAGCGGAATATCCGCCATCGAAATGCCGTAGCGCACTACGGTTTCGGCCCGGGCCGGAAGCGTGGGCAGGGCTGCCCCGATCGCGATTGCGAGGGCAGCAAGCAGCATCGAATTTCGGGCGCGCATGAACAAAACTCCGTTGAATCGGTATTCGAAATACCGGATGCCACCAAGCAAGGTTGATGCCAGAATAGGCAGGGAAAGCCGTTTCTTGATGCGCGCCAGGAAGAAACATCCCAGCCAATGGTTATAAGGCGAAGAACCATCTCCCTTGGCACAGCCGTTGCATAAGTTTGCATAAGAAATAGTCACGTGAAGTTGAAGAAGGGGTTGCTTCGATGCGTACCGAAACACGGAAAACAATGGTGCTGGCCCTCGCGCTCGCGAGCGGGTTGGCGGCGGGATTGCCGCAGGCGGCTTTCGCCGAGACGGCGCTGCGCATCGGCATGACGGCGGCCGACATCCCGCGCACGCTGGGCCAGCCCGATCAGGGTTTTGAAGGCAACCGCTTCACCGGCCTCACCATGTATGACGGCTTAACGATGTGGGACCTTTCCTCCGCCGACAAGGCGAGCGTCTTGATCCCCGGCCTTGCGACCGAATGGAAGGTGGATGACGCCGACAAGACGAAGTGGACGTTCAAGCTTCGCCCCGGTGTCACCTTTCACGATGGCTCGGCGTTCAACGCCGACGCCGTGGTGTGGAACGTCGAAAAGGTGCTGAAGCAGGATGCGCCGCAATTCGACCCGAGCCAGGTCGGCCTCACCGCCTCGCGCATGCCGACCCTGGCGTCGGCGAAGAAGATCGACGATCTGACGGTCGAATTGGTCACCAAGGAGCCGGACAGCTTCTTGCCCTTCAACCTCACCAATCTGTTCATGGCGAGCCCGGCGAAATGGCAGAAGCTTTTTGAGGTGGCCGAGGGCGCCGACATGAAAGCAAAATCGCACGCCGCCTGGGAAGCTTTCGCGCGCAACGCTTCCGGCACCGGTCCCTGGAAGATGTCGGGCTTCACGCCGCGCGAGCGGCTCGAACTTGTCAGGAACGACAACTATTGGGACAAGGCGCGCATTCCCCATGTCGACAAGATGGTATTGCTGCCGATGCCGGAGGCGAATGCGCGCACCGCCGCTCTGCTCTCCGGTCAGGTCGACTGGATCGAGGCGCCGGCGCCGGACGCGCTACCCGAAATCAAGCAGCGCGGCTTTATTCTCTACGCCAACGAGGAGCCGCATGTTTGGCCGTGGCAGTTCTCGCGCGCCGAGGGCTCGCCGTGGAACGACATCCGCGTCCGCAAAGCGGCCAATCTCTGCGTCGACCGCGAAGGCCTGAAGGACGGCCTGCTCGGCGGACTGATGGTGCCCGCGACCGGTACGTTCGAGCCGGGCCATCCCTGGCGCGGCAACCCGACCTTTCAGATCAAGTATGACAAGCCGGCGGCGCAAAAGCTGATGCAGGAGGCGGGTTACAGTCCCACCAAGAAATTGGCGGTCAAGATCCAGACCTCGGCCTCGGGTTCGGGACAGATGATGCCGTTGCCGATGAACGAATATCTGCAGCAGGCGCTCGCCGAATGTTACTTCGAGGTACAGTTCGATGTCATCGAGTGGAACACGCTGATCACCAACTGGCGGCGCGGCGCCAAGGACGCGTCCGCCAACGGCTCCAACGCGGTCAACGTGACTTACGCGGCGATGGACCCGTTCTTCGCGCTGGTGCGCTTCCTGCAATCGTCGATGGCGCCGCCGCTGTCGAATAATTGGGGCTACATCAACAACCCCAACTTCGACGCCCTGGTCACCAAGGCGCGGCAGACCTTCGATCCCGCCACGCGCGATGCGGTGTTGGCCGAACTGCACGCGGCCTCCGTCGATGACGCGGCGTTCTTGTATGTTGCCCATGACGTCGCACCGCGCGCCATGAGCCCGAAGGTCAGGGGTTTCGTGCAGCCGAAGAGCTGGTTCGTGGATTTCTCGCCGATCTCAATGGCGCCGTGATCGGCAGGTGCGGCCCTTCCCCTCTCCCCTTGTGGGAGAGGGTGCCTGAGATGCAAAGCATCGAAGGCGGGTGAGGGGTCTCTCTCCGCGGACGCAAACCTCTCATCCGGCGCGCCTTGCGCGCCACCTTCTCCCACAAGGGGAGAAGGAAGAAAGAACAAGCCGTGCTCGCTTACGTCGCCCGCCGCATCGTCTATGTGATTCCGATCGTCATCAGCGTGGCGCTGGTGTGCTTCCTCTTGGTGCACATCACGCCCGGCGATCCCCTGGTCGCCGTGCTGCCGGCGGATGCCTCGCAGGAACTCGCGCAGCAATTGCGCGCAGCTTACGGCTTCGACCGGCCGCTGCCGGTGCAGTTCGGTCTGTGGCTGTGGCGCGCGGTCAATGGCGATCTCGGCCACTCCATCGCGACCGGGCGTCCGGTCTTAAGCGAAGTGCTGCGCGCGGTCGGCAATACCGTGACGCTCGCGATCGCAGCCGCCCTGATCGGCTTCACGCTCGGATTGCTGTTCGGCCTGATCGCCGGCTATTTTCGCGACGGCTGGGTCGACAAGCTGGCGACGTCGTTTGCGATCGCCGGCGTCTCGGTGCCGCACTACTGGCTCGGCATGGTGCTGGTCATCATCTTCTCGGTTGAGCTCAACTGGCTGCCCGCCGTCGGCGCCGGTCCCGGCGGCTCCGGGGCGTGGGGATGGGACTGGGAGCATCTGCGCTATCTGATCCTGCCCGCTATCACCACCTCCGTGATCCCGATGGGCATCGTCACCCGCACGGTGCGCGCTTTGACCGGCGACATCCTGAGCCAGGATTTCGTCGAGGCGCTGCGCGCCAAGGGCCTGCGCGAAACCGACGTGTTCCGCCACGTCGTCAAGAACGCCGCGCCGACTGCGCTCGCGGTGATGGGCCTGCAGCTCGGCTACATGCTCGGCGGATCGATCCTGATCGAGACCGTGTTCTCCTGGCCGGGTTCGGGGCTTTTGCTCAACTCCGCGATCTTCCAGCGCGATCTGCCGCTGCTGCAGGGCACCATCCTGGTGCTGGCGCTGTTCTTCGTGTTCCTCAACCTGATGGTCGATATCGCGCAGGCCGCGATCGATCCGCGCATCAAGCGGGGCTGAGGTGAGCGAGCTTCCCATCGGCGCGATCGCAGATACGGCCTTGCAGGTGGCGCCCGTTACCAAGGCGCGTGGCTATTGGGCGACCGTCGGCCGCCGCCTGTCGCGCGACAAGGTCAGCATGGCCTGCGCTCTCATTCTGATGGCGATCTTCATCGCCGCCTTGATCGCGCCGTGGCTGGGCCTGGCCGATCCGTATCAGGGCTCGATGATCCGCCGGCTGCGCCACATCGGCACGCCGAATTATCCGCTGGGCACCGATGAACTCGGCCGCGACATGCTCTCGCGCCTGATCTATGGCGGGCGGCTGTCGCTGATCATCGGCATCCTGCCGGTGATCCTGGCGTTTTGCGTCGGGTCGTCGCTGGGCCTCGTCGCGGGCTATATCGGCGGCAAGATCAATACCGCGATCATGCGCACGGTCGACGTGTTCTACGCCTTTCCCTCGGTGCTGCTGGCGATCGCGATTTCCGGCGCGCTCGGGGCCGGCATCGTCAATTCGATCGTTTCGCTGACCATCGTGTTCGTGCCGCAGATCACCCGTGTCGCCGAGAGCGTCACCACCGGCGTGCGCAACATGGATTTCGTCGAGGCCGCGCGCGCTTCGGGTGCCAACGCCTTTACCATCATGCGCGTGCATATGCTGGGCAACGTGCTGGGGCCGATCTTCGTCTATGCCACCGGCCTGATCTCGGTGTCGATGATTCTCGCCGCCGGCTTGTCTTTCCTCGGCCTCGGCACCAAGCCGCCGGAGCCGGAATGGGGCTTGATGCTCAACACGTTGCGCACCGCGATTTATGTCAACCCATGGGTTGCGGCACTGCCCGGCGCGATGATCTTTGCGGTGTCGATCTGCTTCAATTTGTTGAGCGACGGGATGCGCAGCGCCATGGATATCAGGAACTGAGCCATGAAGGGGATAAGCCCATCGATCGACATGCTGGCGCCGATCGAGGATCGCGGCGGAGCGGCGCAGCCGCTGTTGCAGGTCAGCGGGCTGACCAAGCATTTCCCGGTCCGCGGCGATCTCTTTGCCGCGCGCAAGACCGTGCGCGCGGTCGATAACGTGTCGTTCGCAATTCTCAAGGGCGAGACGGTCGGGATCGTCGGCGAATCCGGCTGCGGCAAGTCGACCACCGCGCGGCTGTTGATGCATCTGATGGCGCGCGATGCCGGCGAAATCGTCTATGACGGCATGCAGGTCGGCCAGGCGCTGTCGTTACGCGAGCTTCGCCGCGGCATGCAGATGGTGTTCCAGGACAGCTACGCCTCGCTCAATCCGCGGCTCACCGTCGAGGAATCGATCGCCTTCGGTCCGAAGGTGCACGGCATGGCGGACCAGGCGGCGCGGACGCTGGCACGCGAGCTGCTCGGCAAGGTCGGTTTGCGGCCGGAGATCTTCGCCAATCGTTATCCGCATGAGATTTCCGGCGGTCAGCGCCAGCGCGTCAACATCGCCCGTGCGCTGGCGCTATCGCCACGCCTGGTGATCCTTGACGAAGCGGTATCGGCGCTCGACAAATCGGTCGAGGCGCAGGTGCTCAACCTTTTGGTTGATCTCAAGCGCGAGTTCGGGCTGACCTATTTGTTCATCAGCCACGATCTCAACGTGGTGCGCTACATTTCCGACCGCGTGCTGGTGATGTATCTCGGCGAGGTGGTCGAGCTCGGGGCGGTGGACAAGGTGTGGGACGCCCCGGCGCATCCCTATACGAAGGCGCTATTGGCGGCGATGCCGTCGTCCGATCCCGACAAGCGGACAGAGAGGCCGCCGATCTCGGGCGATCCGCCGAACCCGATCGATCCGCCCAAGGGCTGCCGGTTTCACACCCGCTGTCCGTTTGCGGAGCCGCTCTGCGCAAATGCCACGCCAAAGTATCCGCTCGATACAATGGGCCATCAGGCGGCGTGCTACATGGCCATTCCGGCTTCGGGGCACAGCCGGGCGCCGGCCAAAGCAACAAACAACGGAGCAAGTACGGCATGACCAGACCCAGTCCCAAAGCGATCAAGGCGATGGCCGATGCCGCGGGCGTGCCCGTGGATGCCGATGTCGCGACCCGCATCGCCACTTCCATCGGACCTGCGTTCGAAGGCTTTGCGCCCATCGCCGGCACGCTGCCGTTCGATCTGGAGCCGGCGGGATTCCTGCTGGTGCAGGCCGCGAAGGTGTCGAAATGAACACCGAGCCTGCCCTGATGTCGCTGGTGGCCGCAGCCAAAGCGATCGCCGAGAAGCGCCTGTCGTCGCAAGAGGTGACAAGGTCCTGTCTGCAGCAGATCGCGCAATGGCAGCCGCGCCTCAACGCGTTCATGTCGATCGAGGCGGAAGCCGCGCTGAAGGCGGCCGAGGCGGCCGACGCTGCACTTGCCAGGGGTAATCTTCGCGGCGCGCTGCATGGCGTGCCGCTGGCGCACAAGGACATGTATTATGACGCAGGCCACGTCGTGACCTGCGGCTCAAAGATCCGGCGCGATTTCGTGGCCGCCACGACTGCGACGGCGCTGCAGCGGCTCAAGGATGCCGGTTCGATCCGCCTGGGTAGCTTGCAGATGGTGGAGTTCGCCTACGGGCCGACCGGCCACAACTTCCATCACGGCGCCGTCCACAATCCCTTCGCCTTCGGCCACATCACCGGCGGCTCGTCGTCGGGATCGGGCTCGGCTGTCGCGGCGCGGCTGACCTTTGCGGCACTCGGCTCCGACACCGGCGGATCGATCCGGCTGCCCGCGCATTTCTGCGGCGTGACCGGACTAAAGACCACCTATGGCCGTATCAGCCGCGCCGGCGCAATGCCGCTGTCGCAGTCGCTCGATACCGTCGGGCCGCTGGCGCGCACCGTCGAGGATTGCGCGCTGCTGCTCGGCCTGATGGCGGGCGCCGACCCTGAGGACCTCACCGCAAGCACGATGGCGGTGCCGGATTACATGGCCGCGACCACGGCACCGATCAAGGGAATGAAGATCGGCGTACCAACTGCCTTCTATGTCGATGATCTCGATGCCGACGTCGCGCGGATCCTCGACGACACCATTGCGGCGTTGAAGCGCGAAGGCGCACATGTCGTTCCGGTCGAATTGCCGGATCAGCGCCAGCTCACCGCCGCCTGCCAATTGGTGATCGCCGTCGAAGCCGCAGCCTTCCACAAGCGTTGGCTGATCGAGCGGCCGCAGGATTACGGCCCGCAAGTCCTGATGCGGTTGCAGAACGGGCTCGCGATACCAGGCGTGTCGTATCTCGAAGCGATGCGCTGGCGCGGCCCGGCGCTATCAGCCCATGTCGCGGCGACCGCCGATGTCGATGCGGTGATCGCGCCGGTCGCACCGGTGGCGGCGCCAACCATTGCCGAAAGCGACGTCGGCAACAGCCCGGACGTGGAAAGCGTGATCCAGCGCCTGACGCGCTTCACGCGCCCGATCAACTATCTCGGGCTGCCGTCGCTGGCGATCCCTTGCGGCTTCACCGCCAAGGGCCTTCCCGTCGCCATGCAGTTGATCGGCCGCTCCTTTGATGAAGCAACCCTGCTTCAGATCGGCGCGGCGTTCCAGCGCTCGACCGATTTCCACGAGAAGGTCCCAAAGCCGGCATGAACTCTCTGGTCGAGATACGCGGTCTCAATATTCGCTTCACCGGCGAGCGCACCGTCTATGCCGTGAACGATCTCTCGCTGTCGCTGGGCGATGGCGAGGTGCTCGGTCTGCTCGGCGAATCCGGCTCGGGCAAGAGCGTGACCTTGCGCGCGCTGATGCGGCTGTTGCCGAAAAAGCGGACGCAAATCGCGGGCGACGTGCGGGTGATGGGACGCGACGTGTTGGCGCTCGACGACGAGGAATTGTCTGACTTCCGCGGCCAGACGGTCTCGATGATCTTTCAGGAGCCGGCGCTGGCGCTCGATCCCGTCTACACCATCGGCCGGCAGATCGCCGAAAGCGTGATGCGCCACGAAGGCAAAAGCCAGGCCGAGGCAACGGCGCGGGCGCTGGAAATGCTGGAAGTGGTGCGGATCCCTTCCGCCAAGCGCAGGCTCGACGCCTATCCGCATGAAATGTCCGGCGGCATGCGGCAGCGAGCGATGATCGCGCTGGCGCTCGCCTGCAAGCCGAAAATCCTGCTCGCAGACGAGCCCACCACCGCGCTCGACGCCACCGTGCAAATCCAGATCCTGCTGCTGCTGCGCGAATTGCAGCGCGAATTCGGCATGTCGGTCATTTTCGTCACCCACGATATCGGGGTCGCCATCGAAATCTGCGACCGCGTCGCGGTGATGTATGCCGGCCAGATCGTGGAGCAGGGCACACTGCGCCAGATCGTGCGCTCGCCGATCCATCCCTATGCGAAAGGTTTGCTCGCCTCCACCGTCCACGGCGCCAAACGCGGCCAGCGGCTGGAGACGATACCGGGCACGCCGCCCTCGCTCGACAGGGCGCCGCACAATTGCTCGTTCGCGCCGCGCTGCGGCTTTGCGCAGGCGCGCTGCGTCGAAGCAATCCCGCCCCAGGTCGAGGTCGGCGCGGGCCGGGTCGCAAGATGTATCCTGGCTGAAAGCGTTCCGGCTGTTGCTGCGACGTAACACGCGGGCTTGGCCGCGCTTGAAATTCCTCAGATTGGAGTCGTCTTGCCCGGTGATTGCGGCTAGGTTTCGCAACGCGCGTGAAACGTGCGGAAGTAAACCGGGGGGACCTGTCATGCGGATATCCAACGAAGGCATCATCGTCATCCTGTTTGTCGGCCTGGTCGCCGGCTGGCTGGCCGGCAAGATCGTGCGCGGCACCGGCTTTGGCATCATTGGCGATATCCTCGTCGGCATCGCCGGCGCCTTGGTCGCAAGCTTCCTGTTTCCCAAGCTCGGCATCGTCATCGGCAGCGGCCTGGTATCGGAGATCATCTATTCGGCGATCGGCGCCATCATATTGTTGTTGATCGTGCGGCTGGTCCGGACCGGCGGCCGTTTCTGACGCCCTGCCCGCGGGGCCATCTTTCACGCGATGGGGCCCTTTTCGCGCGCCCGTAATCCTACTGGCAGCGTGCTATGCTAGGGTCTCGGGGGCGGGTCGAAGCCCCCTTGATTGGGCAGGGCAGCGGCATTTAGGTTAATGTGACTTCGCTTATAGTTTCAGCAAGAAACTGCAGTATATTCAGCCCTGCGCGCTCGAAACCCTTGGGCTGATTCAGGGGGGTCGCGCACCTCATGAGAAGAGATCAGGATTGATGGCAGCCGTCCCCGGCGTCCGGCGTTCCGAACTCGGTGATGCGTTGCGCGCCTGCCGCACCGCCTTCATCGGCGTCGGCGTCATGAGTTGCATGATCAACCTGCTCTATCTGACCGGCTCGCTCTTCATGCTGGAGGTCTACGACCGGGTGCTCCCGAGCCGCAGCGTGCCGACGCTGGTCGGCCTGATCGTCCTCGCCGGCGGCCTCTACGTTGCGCAGGGCGTGCTCGACCTGATCCGCGGCCGGATCCTCGGGCGGGTCGGCACCTCGCTCGATGAAGCGCTCAACAAGCGGGTGTTCGACACCGTGGTGCGGCTGCCTTTGGTCACGGGCGCCCGCAACGAGGGTTTGCAGCCGTTGCGCGATCTCGACAATGTTCGTTCCTTCCTCGGCAGCATGGGACCGGGCGCGTTCTTCGACCTGCCGTGGCTGCCGTTCTATCTCGCGATCTGTTTCGCGTTCCATTGGCTGATCGGCGTCACCGCGCTGGTCGGCGCGATCATCCTGGTGACGCTGACGCTGATCACCGAATTTCTGTCGCGTCAGCCGGCGCGCGAGGCCATGGGGCTTGCGGCGCGCCGCAACGATCTTGCCGCCACCAGCCGGCGCAATGCCGAGGTGCTGGTGGCGATGGGCATGTCGGGGCGGTTGACCCGGCGCTGGAGCGAGGCCAACGAAAAATATCTGGAAGGCAACCAGCGCGCCAGCGACGTTGCGGGTGGTCTTGGCGCGGTCGCCAAGGTCCTGCGCATGACCTTGCAGTCGGCGGTGCTCGCGGTCGGCGCCTATCTCGTGATCCATCAGGAAGCGACCGCCGGCATCATCATCGCGGGCTCGATCCTGAGCGCGCGGGCGCTGGCGCCGGTCGATCTCGCGATCGCGCATTGGAAGGGTTTCGTCGCAGCGCGGCAGAGCTGGCACCGGCTCAACCGGCTTTTGCAGCAGATGCCTGCGCAGGCGACACAGACCTTGCTGCAAAACCCGGCGAGCCGGCTGTCGGTCGAGGCCGTCAGCGTCGCGCCGCCCGGCGATCAAAGAGTCATCGTTCAGGACGTCAGCTTCGCGCTGACAGCGGGCAACGGATTGGGCGTGATCGGGCCGAGCGGCTCCGGCAAGTCCTCGCTGGTGCGCGCGCTGGTCGGCGTGTGGCAGCCGTTCCGCGGCAAGGTCCGGCTTGACGGCGCTGCGCTGGATCAATGGTCGTCGGATGTGCTCGGCCGCCACGTCGGCTATCTGCCGCAGGATGTCGAGTTGTTCGCCGGCACCGTTGCGCAGAATATCTGCCGGTTCGATTCCGACGCGACTTCAGACAGCATCATCGCGGCGGCGAAAGAGGCCGGCGTGCACGAGATGATCATCAAGATGCGCGAGGGCTATAACACCCAGATCGGCGAGCAGGGCGCGGCACTCTCGGCTGGCCAGGCCCAGCGCGTGGCGCTGGCGCGGGCGCTGTACGGCGATCCGTTCCTGATCGTGCTGGACGAGCCGAACTCCAATCTGGATACCGAGGGCGACGAGGCGTTGTCGCGGGCCATCCGTGGCGCGCGCGAGCGCGGCGCCATTGTCGTGGTGGTCGCGCACCGCCCGATCGGCATCGAGGCGGTCGACCAAATTCTGGTGCTCCGGGACGGCCGCGCGCAGGCCTTCGGTCCCAAGGAGCAGGTGCTGGCGCAGGTGCTGCAGCAACGTGTCGCGCCGCCTTCGCCGATCAAGATTGTCTCCGAAGGCGGAGTTACCAAATCATGATCAACTTCGCCGGCCAGGAACAGGGCGCGCGTCAGTCGATCAGGCTGCATCTGATCATCGGCCTCGCCGTGGTCGTGGTCCTTGCCGGCGGGCTCGGCGGCTGGGCGTCGACCGCGGAGATCTCGGGCGCGTTGATCGCACCGGGTCAGATCGTAGTCGAGTCCAACGTGAAGAAGGTGCAACACCCGACCGGCGGCGTCGTCGGCGAGTTGCTGGCGCGCGACGGCGATATCGTCAAGTCCGGTGACATTCTGGTGCGGCTTGACGACACCGTCACGAAGGCGAGCCTTGCCATCGTCACCAAGAATCTCGATGCGCAGTGGGCACGCGCGGCACGGCTGGAGGCCGAACAGCGCGGATTGGACAAGCTCACCTTTCCGCCGCAACTGACGAGCCGCATCAGCGAGCCTGACGTCAAAAGTCTGATCTTGAGCGAGACCAAACTGTTCGAGGTCCGCGTCAACGGCCGGACCGGGCAAAAGGCGCAGTTGCGCGAGCGGATCACGCAGCTCAACGAGGAGATCGCGGGCCTCGCCGCACAGGAAAAGGCCAAGGATCAGGAAATCGCGCTGGTGGAGAAGGAACTGGCCGGCGTGCGCGATCTCTACGACAAGCATCTGGTGCAGATTTCGCGCCTGACCACGCTGGAGCGCGATGCCGCCCGGCTCAACGGCGAGCGGGCGCAATACATTGCCTCGCGCGCGCAGGCCAAGGGCAAGATCACCGAGACGGAATTGCAGATTATCCAGGTCGACAAGGACATGGTCAGCGAGGTCTCCAAGGACTTGCGCGAGACCAACGACAAGATCGGCGAATTCGTCGAGCGCAAGGTTACCGCCGAGGATCAGCTGCGGCGAATAGACATCCGCGCTCCGCAGGATGGCATGGTGCTGCAATCCACGGTTCATACCGTGGGCGGAGTGATCACGGCCGGCGATGCCGTCATGATGATCGTGCCGCAGGCCGACGACCTCCAGGTCGAGGCCAAGGTCAACCCGCAGGACATCGACAAATTGCAGATCGGCCAGAAGACCCTGCTGCGGCTGTCGGCGTTCAACCAGCGCACCACGCCGGAACTGAACGGCGTCGTCAGCCGCGTCTCGCCCGACGTCACTACCGACCAGCGCACCGGGCAGAGCTATTACACCATCCGTGTGACGATGCCGCCGCAAGAGGTCGCCCGCCTCGGCGATGTCAAGCTGATCCCGGGCATGCCGGTGGAAGCTTTCGTGCAGACCGGCGACCGCACCTTGATCTCCTATTTGATGAAGCCCTTGAGCGATCAGCTGATGCGGGCGTTTCGGGAGAAGTGAGTCTTTGCCCAGTCCTCCCGGCGAACGCAGGCGTCGCAGGGTACGGGTCCCGGCGTTCGCCGGGACGATGATCCTGAACGCCTGCGCGCGGAACGCGTCAGCCGGGTCCTGCGCCTTGGGTGGCGGTATACACGGCGTAGAGCGACTGGCTCGCGGCCATGAACAGGCGATTGCGCTTGGGGCCGCCGAAGCAGATGTTGCCGCATACCTCGGGCAGGCGGATCCGACCGATCAGCTTGCCGTCCGGCGTCCACACCGTCACACCGCTATAGCCGACGTGGCGGCCGGCATTGCTTGAGGCCCAGACATTGCCGTTGACATCACAGCGCACGCCATCCGGTCCGCACTTCACGCCGTCAATCGTGAAGTCGCTGAACCGTTTCTGATTGGTGAGCTTGTTGTCGGCGCCGACATCGAACACGTGCACATCGCCCTTTCCGCCCGGTCCGGTGTCGCCCGGCCCTTTGCCGGTCGATACGACATACAGTTTCTTGTAATCGGGCGAGAACGCCAGCCCGTTGGGATCGGGCACCTGGTCCTCGGTCACGACGAGGTCGAGGCGGCCAGAGGGATCGATCCGATAGCAGTTGGTCGGCAGCTCGCGCTTGCTCGGCACAAAGCCGGCCGGCTGGCCGATCCGCGGATTGAGCTTGCCGCCCGCATTGCTGGCGCCTCCCGCACCGTCCGGCTCGCCCTCGTAGAGCTGACCGCCATAGGGCGGATCGGTGAACCAGTAGCTGCCGTCGGGGTGGGCGACGACATCGTTAGGTGAGTTGAGCTTCTTGCCGCCGAAATTATCGGCGAGCACGGACACCGTGCCGTCGTGCTCGTAACGCACGACCCGGCGGGTGAGATGCTCGCAGGCGAGCTGTCGGCCCTGGAAGTCGAACGAGTTGCCGTTGGAGTTGTTGGATGGGGAACGGAACACGCTGACGTGACCGTCGTCCTCCGACCATCTCATCTGCCGATTATTGGGGATGTCGCTCCACAAGAGATAACGGCCCTGTGCGCTCCAGGCCGGGCCTTCGGCCCATAGCAATCCGGTATAGAGGCGCTTGATCGCGGTGTTGGGCTGGGCGAGGTCGTTGAACGACGGATCGACGGCGATGATGTCGGGATCCCAGAAATAGGTGGTCGGGGCGCCGCCAGGGCCGAAATCGCGCGGCGGGGTGGTGATCGTGGTGGGTGGCCCCAGTTCACCGCCCTGCTGGGCCAGCGCGCTGCTGCCGCCGACCGCGGCGGCACCGGTGGCGAGCGCCAGGCCGTGGACGAGCGTTCGTCGTGAAATCATTGCTTCCGGATCGCGCCGCATTTCGCGTGTCATCATAATCCTCCCAATGTATGCGCCAGCCGGTTGATCCCGGCCAGGCGGCGCTCAGATTAATCCGGTCCGGGTCGGGTTGCGAGACCCGCGTCCGGCCGAACGCTGGGACCAATCATCGAAAAGGCTTGTTGTCGACCTGCTGATCGGGCGAAGGCGGACGGCAAAGCCGTGTGGTCCTGACGCCCCGACGCTGGCGAACCTGTGATGACTACGTTCGTGCGCTTTTTTGTTGCGTGCGAGGCTGCGGGTGCGGCGAGCACCCGGCTTTCCCTGCGCCCTCTGATTTTCCGAGGGACATTGGATTAGCAAAACTCGGCCGCCTCGCGGCGCGAGAGGGTGGAATTACGTCTGAACGTGATTGCGAGAAGCTCAGCCACGACCCTCCGACGCTCGCTATGCGAATTATGGCGGGCTTGGAGCCCGTCGAAGCGCCGCTTCCGCCTCCGCCGGGGCATGACGGCTTGGAGGCGAAGCAGTGCCAATCGGCTGGGAGGCGCTATCTTCTCGCGATTGTGGCATTTCCCATGCCCCGAAAACGCTCTATGGTGCCGCCCGGCTTTGCTGCGGGTGAAGTTGGATTATCTATCAATATCAAAGGCTTGACTGGAGAAAAGGCCTTTGGAGGACGGCGTGACGCAGTATATTTCCACACGGGGCGAGGCTCCGGAACTGACGTTCTGCGACGTGATGCTGACCGGGCTTGCCCGCGACGGCGGTCTTTACGTGCCGCAAGCCTGGCCGCAGCTTCCACCTGAGGCGATCGCCGGATTTTTCGGCCGGCCCTATTGGGAAGTCGCGGTCGACGTGATCCGCCCGTTTGTCGGCGGCGAAATTTCCGACGCCGATCTGGGCGCCATGGCCAACGACGCCTACGCCACCTTCCGTCATCCCGCGGTCGTTCCGCTTCGCCAGATCGGCCCCCATCAGTTCGTGCTCGAACTGTTTCACGGCCCGACGCTCGCGTTCAAGGACGTGGCGATGCAGCTGATCTCGCGGCTGATGGATCATGTGCTGGAACAGCGCGCGCAACGCACCACCATCGTGGTCGCGACCTCGGGTGATACCGGCGGCGCCGCGGTCGACGCGTTCGCAGGCCTTGCGAATGTCGATCTGATCGTGCTGTTTCCGCATGGGCGCATTTCCGACGTGCAGCGGCGCATGATGACCACGTCCACTGCCGCCAATATTCACGCACTTGCCATCGAAGGCACATTCGACGATTGCCAGGCGATCGTGAAGGGGATGTTCAATCATCACAGCTTTCGCGACGCCATCTCGCTGTCGGGTGTCAATTCGATCAACTGGGCGCGGATCGTGGCGCAGGTGGTGTATTATTTCACCTCCGCGGTCGCGCTCGGCGCGCCTGCGCGCGCCGTCGATTTCACGGTGCCGACCGGCAATTTCGGCGACATCTTTGCAGGGTTCGTGGCCAAGCGCATGGGCCTGCCGGTCCGGTTCTTGCGGATCGCGGCCAACATCAACGACATCCTGCCGCGCACGCTCAAGACCGGGATCCACGAGGTGCGCGAGGTTCATGCTACCGCTTCGCCCTCGATGGATATTCAGGTGTCGTCGAATTTCGAGCGGCTGTTGTTCGATGCCGGCCGCCGCGATGCCGCGATCGTCCGCCGCCTGATGACGCAGCTCAAGCAGTCCAACCGTTTCGTATTGCCCGATGCGATGCTGGCTGCGATCCGCGAGGAGTTCGATGCCGGACGCGCCGACGAGACCGAAACGGCGGCCGCGATCCGCGCCGCCTGGCGCGAGGCCGGCGATCTCGTCGATCCCCATACCGCAGTGGCGCTCGCGGTCGCCGACCGCGACACCTCGGATTCGAGAATTCCCAACATCGTGCTGTCGACCGCGCATGCCGCGAAATTTCCCGATGCGGTCGAAGCCGCCTGCGGCGTGCGGCCGCAACTGCCGGTCTGGCTCGAGGGGCTGATGACGAAGGGCGAGCAGGTCAGGATCATGAAAAACGACCAGGTCGAAGTCGAGCGGTTCATCAAGTCGGTCAGCCGTGCCGCAAAGCAGGGGGTTGCCGGATGAGCGTCGATATCACCAGGCTCCCTTCCGGCCTCACCGTCGTCACCGACGCCATGCCCCATCTGCAGACCGCGGCGCTCGGGGTTTGGACCGGCGTTGGCGGCCGCGACGAAAAACCGAACGAGCACGGCATCTCGCATCTGTTGGAACACATGGCGTTCAAGGGGACCACCAACCGCTCCTCGCGCGAAATCGTCGAGGAAATCGAGGCGGTTGGCGGCGATCTCAACGCCGGCACCTCGACCGAGACCACCGCTTATTATGCGCGGGTGATGAAGGCCGATGTGCCGCTGGCGCTCGACGTGCTCTCCGACATTCTCGCCAATCCCTCGTTCGTGCCGGACGAACTGGAACGGGAGAAGAGCGTGATCGTGCAGGAGATCGGGGCGGCGCAGGATACGCCCGACGACGTCGTGTTCGAACACCTCAACGAGCTCTGCTATCCGGACCAGCCAATGGGACGCTCGCTGCTCGGAACGGCCAAGACCTTGAAGCGGTTCGACCGCGACATGCTGCGCGACTATCTCGCAACCCATTATCGTGGTCCCGAGATGGTGGTGGCGGCGGCCGGCGCGGTCGAGCACGACCGAATAGTCGACGACGCGGCGCGGCGTTTTGCAAGCTTCGACGCCACGCCGGCGCCAAAGCCGCAGACAGCGATGTTCGGCCCGGGTGGCTCGCGCGTGGTGCGTCGCGAGCTCGAACAGGCGCATCTGACCTTGGCGCTGGAAGGCGTGCCGCAGACGGATCTCTCGCTGTTCTCCTTGCAGGTCTTCACCAACACGCTCGGCGGCGGCATGTCGTCGCGGCTGTTCCAGGAAGTGCGGGAAAAGCGCGGCCTGTGCTATTCGATCTATGCGTTCCACGCACCCTACACCGACACCGGCTTTTTCGGGCTTTACACCGGCACCGATCCCGCCGATGCGCCCGAGATGATGGAGGTGGTGGTCGACGTCATCAACGAGGCGGTGGAGACCTTGACCGAGGCCGAGGTCGCGCGCGCCAAGGCGCAAATGAAGGCTGGACTTTTGATGGCGCTGGAAAGCTGCTCATCGCGCGCCGAGCAACTGGCGCGCCACGTGCTGGCTTATGGACGGCCGCAGACAGTCGAGGAACTGGTGGCGCGGATTGACGCTGTCGACGTGGAATCGACCCGGAATGCCGCCCGCGCGCTGCTGTCGCGCAGCCGTCCTGCCGTTGTCGCGCTCGGCAGCGGCAGGGGTCTGGACACGGCGGTTAATTTTGCGGAAGGATTGACGCGGTCGAAGGCCAAGGCGCGGCTGCATTAGGACCGCAGCCGTCGCCCGGAGAAGATTTAGCGGGGAGCATCACACATGGCGCTGTTTCGTTTGCCGACGAGTGGACCCGCCGCGCTGGCGCCGCGCGGCCATGGCCTGCTGCTGCGGGCGCCGCAGCCATCGGATTTTCTGCAATGGGCGCATTTGCGCGAATATAGCCGCGAATATTTGACGCAGTGGGAGCCGATCTGGCCGTCCGACGATCTCACCCGCTCCGGTTTCCGGCGGCGGCTGCGCCGCTATGCCGAAGACATCGCGGCCGACCGGTCCTATCCGTTCATCATTTTCCGCGAATCCGACGGTGCGATGATCGGCGGCATCACGCTCGCCAATGTGCGCCGCGGCATCGTCCAGGCCGGCACCATCGGCTATTGGGTCGGCGAGCCCCACGCCCATCGCGGCTACATGACGGCGGCGCTGCGCGTGCTGTTGCCGTCGCTGTTCGGCGAACTCAATCTCCACCGCATCGAGGCCGCCTGCATTCCCTCCAATACCCCCTCGATCCGGGTATTGGAGAAATGCGGCTTTTCCCGCGAGGGTCTGGCGCGGCGCTATCTCTGCATCAACGGCGTGTGGCAGGATCATCTGCTGTTCGGGCTGCTGCATGAGGATTTTCGCGGCTGAACCGGTGCAAGGTGATCCAGGGAATGGTCCAGGCGATCGCCGCCGGTGCCTTGGTTTCGTGCCTTGGTTCGTGCCTTGGGTTCGCCGTCATCGCGCGGTTATAACGCCGAAGGATTGGCGGTCGACGTGGGGAGTCAAGGGACGTTGTATGGGTGACAAGCGGGCACTGAAAATCGCCGCGGTGGCGGCCGCCTCGTTCGCGGTGGGCTCCATGATGGTGGCTTCGCCGGCGTCATCGCAATCCTTGGGCGATCGCTTCAAGAGCTTGTTCGGCGGCAAGCCGGCCGAACCCGCGCCGAGTGCGCCCGTGGACCCATCGGAGGCCCAGGTTGACGAGAGCTGCCCGCCGGTTTCGATCAGAGCCGGTGCGTCGACCTATGCGGTGGGAGCGTCGGGCAAGGCCGCGACCGGCAACGATGTGCGCTTTCAGGCGACGATCACCAAGACTGCGCGCGATTGCACCAAGGCCAATGGCGAGATCACCGCGCGCATCGGCATCCAGGGCCGCATCATTGCCGGCCCTGCCGGGGCGCCGGCGTCGGTCGAGATTCCCATGCGCATCGCCGTGGTGCAGGGCGGCGTGTCGGAGAAAGTGATCGCCACCAAGCCGTACCGGACCACGGTGACGATGACGGAAGACGGCAACGTGCCGTTTTCGCTGGTGGCCGACGATGTGGTGTATCCGATTCCACCGGGGGCGCTCGGGGATTCCTACATCTTCTATATCGGCTTCGATCCGCAGGCGCTGACAAGCGAACCGAAGGCAAAGGCACCGAAAAAGAAGAAGTAGAGCAAACCCCGCTGTCATCGCCCGACCCAATCGGGCGATCCAGTAGGCCGCGGGTTCTCGGCTCTATCGCTGGCGTCTCTGGAATACTGGATGCCCCGCATGCATCGGGCACGACGGAAAGCGTCAGTTCAGCTTTTCGCGAACGTCCTGGATGCCCTTGCTGAGCAGATCGTCGGCGACCTCGCCCTTCACCGACTGCGACAGGATGGTGGAGGCGGCTGCGATCGCGGCCTCGGCAGCGGCGGCGCGGACATCGGCCAACGCCTGGGCTTCCGCCAGCGCGATCTTGCTCTCGGCGGTCTTGGTGCGGCGGACGACGAAATCTTCCATCTTGGCCCTGGCTTCGGAGGCGATGCGCTCGGCGTCAGCTTTGGCACCGGTGATGATCTCCTCGGCTTCGCGCTCGGCGCTGGCCCGCCGGGCCTTGTATTGCTCGAGCACCTTGGCCGCCTCGTCCTTGAGGCGGCGGGCGTCGTCGAGTTCGGCCCTGATGCGATCGCGGCGATGATCGAGCGTGGTCAGAACCGTGCGATGGACACCCAGATAGGCGAACACGCCCAACAGGATCAAAAAGGCGACAGCGACCCAAAACTCCGGTTCGGCGAACATCAGACTACCCCTTCAAGGAAGCGTCGACCGCAGCTTTCACGGACTTGCCATCGGGCGCGATCCCGGTGAGCCGCTGCACGATCGCGACGGCGGCGTCGGCGGCGATGCCTCGGACATTGCTCATCGCGGCGGTGCGCGTCGCCGCAATGGCCTTCTCGGCTTCGGCAAGCTTGAGCGACAGCCGCTCTTCCAGCGTCTTGCGCTCGGCCTCGGATGCGGCATTGAGCTTTTCGCGGGTCTCGGCGCCGATCGCCTGGGCGCGGGAGCGCGCCGCGGCGAGCTCATTTTGGTAGGCCTTCAGCGCGGCGTCCGAGGCGTCCTTCAGCTTTTGCGCTTCCGCCAGATCGCCATCGATCTTGCCCTGACGCTCGTCGAGCACGCTGCCGACGCGCGGCAGCGCAATTTTGGAGACGATCAGATAGAGCGCGACGAACGCGATCGCCAGGGACACCAGTTGCGAGGCAAAGGTGTCCTTCTGGAACGGCGGAAACGCGTGTTCGCGGCCATTGGCTTCGGTGTGGGCGCTGGTGGCCTTGTCGCCATGACTTTCAGCCATGGGCTACTCCTATACGGCTGATCCGTTCCTAGAGCGCAAACAGCAGCAGCAGCGCGATCAGCAGCGAGAAAATGCCGAGCGCTTCGGTGACGGCGAAGCCGAAGATCAGGTTGCCGAACTGGCCCTGCGCTGCCGAGGGGTTGCGCACCGCGGCGGCAAGATAATTGCCGAAGATGATGCCCACGCCGGCGCCGGCACCACCCATGCCAATGCAGGCAATACCAGCGCCAATATACTTCGCGGCAATCGGATCCATGAAACGAACTCCTTTATCTAGAGGTTTGGTGAGAGAGCCCTGATCAGTGGCCCGGATGGATAGCATCGTTGAGGTAGATGCAGGTGAGGATAGTGAAGACATAGGCTTGCAGGAATGCGACCAGGAGCTCGAGCGCGGTGAGCGCGATCACCATGCCGAGCGGCAGCACGGCGCCGGCGTAACCGGCAATGCCGAGGCCCGCCAGCACCGGAATGAAGCTCGCGAAAACCGTGAGCGCGATGTGGCCGGCGAGCATGTTCGCGAACAGACGCACCGAGTGCGAGATCGGTCGCAGGAAGAACGAGAACACCTCTATGAACACGACCAGCGGCAGGATGACGATTGGAATGCCTGACGGCACGAACAGCTTGAAGAATTTCAAGCCGTTCTTGTAGAAGCCGTAGATCAGCACCGTGAAGAACACCAGCAGTGCCAGCGCCGCCGTAACGATGAGGTGGCTTGAAATCGTAAACGAGTAGGGAATGACGCCGACCATGTTGGAAACGGTCAGCAGCATGAAGATCGAAAACACCAACGGGAAGAACTTCATGCCTTCCTTGCCGGCGGTCGATTGAATGGTGTTGGCGACGAATTCGTAGCTCAACTCGGCCATCGACTGGATGCGTCCGGGCACCAGTTGCCTGCCGGCGACGCCGCCGATCATCAACAGCGAAATCAGCGCCACCGAGCCGAACATGTAGGCCGAGGAATTGGTGAAAGCGATCTCCTGATTGCCGATGTGGCCAATCGTGAAGATCTTCTCGATATTGAACTGTTCTATCGGATCGATCATCCGCGCGGTGTCTCTTATTCCGCCGGGCACGCCGGCACTCAAAAACCCAGTTCGTCCGGCTGCCGCTCTGGCTCAGCGGCCGGTCCTATCCGGAGCCACGCTCACCGACCTCACCACGTTGAAAACGCCGGCCGCGAAGCCGAGCAGAAAGAACACGATGAGCCCCCAGGGGGATGTCGACAGCAAGCGGTCGAAGCCCCAGCCAATCCCTGCCCCGACAACAACGCCGGCGATCAACTCCGAGGAAAGGCGAAGGCCGCGCGCCATTGCGGAAGCTCTGGCTGCTCCGTCTCCGCTTCCATTGGTGGGTTGGTCAGTCCTGATCCTCCGGCTGTCGCGAATTTCGGACAACCGCTGGTCGAGACTTCCGAGCCTTGCGGAAAGCGCAGCTTCATCGGGCGATTTATCGCGACTTCCATCTCCACTTTCGTCCGTGCCTTCAGCCATGCTGCGCAGACCCGAAACGAAGCGGGTGAATGGAAATGACGCCCCTTCGCCCTCAAAAGCCGCGCGGACCATACTGACCACATCCAACCAAGTCAAGATTGCGGCGTAACCACTTAGATCATTGATTTATCTGGATTTATCCAGATATCTGCCGATCGCCGGTGGAGCGGTCGCCGCACTGCAAAAGCCAATGCGTGATCGAACGTGCTCAGCGCGACCCGTTGGTCAGGCGTGCGCCCCAGCGTTCGCAGGTGTAGAATTGGTTTATGATCCGTTTTGAGGCGGAACAACACCCATGAGCACATCGCCCTCGAAGTTCTCCAAAATTGTCGCGGCGACCGCGGTCGCATGTTGCGTGGCCGGCAGTGGCGCGGCCGCCGGCCCGATGCCGGACACTGAAAACGGCCGCTATACGCTCTCCCCGGTTGCCGACGGCGTGATCAGGCTCGACACCCGCACCGGCACGGTATCGACCTGCAACAACTCCGGCATCGGCTGGGCCTGCTATGCGGTGCCCGACGAGCGTGCCGCACTCGATGCCGAGATCGGCCGTCTGCAAGCCGACAATGAAAAGCTGAAGACGGAGCTCGCTGCGCGGGAGCCGACGGTCAGCGGCAAGACCGATGAAGCGCTGCCGAAATCGGACTCGCTCAAATCCGATCCCAAAGCTGCCGACAGCGAGCGCAAGATCGAAATTCCGCTGCCGAGCGACCAGGACATGGATCGCGTGGTGTCGTTCCTGGAGCGGGCATGGCGCCGCCTGGTGGAGATGGCCAACCGGATGCAGAAGGACGTCTCCGGCAAGATTTGAGGCGGATTCAAATTTCGGTCGTGCACCGGGGCCGGGATGATAACGATTAGGGCTGCAAGGACGACTCAGGATTTAGAAGAGTGTTTGCGGATTAGAGAAGAGGTCTTCGTCGGCGAACAGGACGTTCCGCTCGATATGGAGCGCGATACGCTTGATAGCCAAGCACTGCATTTTATTGCACTCGCAGACGGCCAACCCGTGGGGACAGCGCGTGTCGTGTTGAGGGATGGCGGCGCGTCGGCCAAAATCGGCCGCGTGGCCGTGCGCCAGTCAAACCGAGGTTTTGGTATTGGCAAGCGGTTGATCGCCGCTATTGAGGAAACGCCGGATCTTGGACAAGTCCGCAATTTCCTCTTGGATGCTCAGTCCCATGCCCAGCAATTCTACGCGCGCTTGGGATACGAGGCGTATGGGGAAGAATTTATGGACGCGGGGATTCCTCACCGCCACATGAAAAAGCGAAACGGCCGCTCCGTTGCCTTTGACTAGGGCAAAGCCAACGGATCGCGCCGATGCGCCCCACAGGCTCCGCGTGCCCACCAACGGCTCACTTGAATTGTGGCGCGCACGGCGCATATGCGCCTTTGCTCACCTACAAAGGCGCTTTGCATGAGCCGAATATCACGCACCGGCCGGTCAACAGCCAGCGCGGATACCATCGCGACGTCGCTTCTCACGATTCAAACGTCCGGGCGCGGCTTTGTCGATCTCACCGCCGAAGCGACGAACTTTGTCGGCGAGGCCAGGGCGAAACAAGGGATGATGACGCTGTTCATCCGCCATACCTCGGCCTCTCTCACGATCCAGGAGAACGCCGATCCGTCGGTGCTCGACGATTTGACGACGGCGCTCGGAAGGCTCGCGCCGGAAAATGCCGGATGGAGCCACGACACCGAAGGTCCCGACGACATGCCGGCGCATATCAAGACCATGCTGACCGCGACCTCGCTGCAGATCCCGGTCTTGAGCGGCGAACTCGCGCTGGGCACATGGCAGGCGATCTATCTGGTCGAGCATCGTCGCCGCCCGCATCGGCGCGAAGTGGTGCTGCAGTTCATCGGACAGGTTGGATAAAACAAAACCGGCCGCGGGAAGCGTTCCCGCGGCCGGTCCTTTGATTTGTGCTGGGTGGCCCGCGCCACCGCAACCAGCGTCAGGTCTTGGTGATGTCGACGTCCTTGGTTTCCGGGAGGAACAGGAAGCCGATGACGAGGCTCATGACGGCGACGCCGACCGGATACCACAGACCGGAATAGATGTTGCCGGTCGCGGCAACGATTGCGAACACGGTCGCCGGCAGGAAGCCGCCGAACCAGCCGTTGCCAATGTGGTAGGGCAGCGACATGCTTGAGTAGCGGATCCGGCTCGGGAACAGTTCGACCAGCCACGCCGCGATCGGGGCGTAGACCAGCGTCACATAGATCACCAGGATCCAGAGCAGCACTGTCGTCATGACGGTATTGATATCGTTCGGATCGGCCGAGGCCGGATAGCCGTGGGCCTTGATGGCCGCGGGCAACGCCTTGGCGAAATCCGGCGAGGTCGCGGTCAGCGTCTGTTCGCCGATCTTGACCTGCGCCGGCGCTCCCTTTGGCGCATCCTGATTCGTGTAGTTCACCGACAGGTTGACCAGCCCGGACTTGGCGATGTCGCAGCCCGTAGTGAACTTCTCGGTTCCGGTCGCCTTGAACTGGAAGGAGCACTCGGAGGGGTCGGTAATCACCGTCACCGGCGATGACACCAGCGCCGTCTCGAGCTTCGGGTTGGCGAAGTGGGTAATGCCCTTGAAGATCGGGAAATACGTCACCGCCGCGAGCAGGAAGCCCGCCAGGATGATCGGCTTGCGGCCGATCTTGTCCGACAGCCAGCCGAACAAGATGAAGGCCGGAGTACCAAGCGCCAGCGCGACCACGATCATGATCTGCGCGGTGACGGCGGGCACCTTGATGGTCTGGGTCAGGAAGAACAGCGCATAGAACTGCCCGCCATACCACACCACGGCTTCGCCGGCGGTGGCGCCGAGAAGCGCGAAGATCGCGATCTTGGCATTTCCCCACTCGCCAAAGGATTCAGTCAGCGGCCGCCTCGAGGTCGTGCCCTCGTCCTTCATCTTCTGGAACACCGGCGACTCGTTCAGGCTCAAGCGGATCCAGATCGAGATGACCAGAAGGATGCCCGAGAGCAGGAACGGAATACGCCAGCCCCAGTCGCCGAAAGTCGCTTCGCCCATCCAGCTCCGGATGCCCAGGATGAGCAGCAAAGCCAGGAACAGGCCGAGCGTCGCCGTGGTCTGAATCCAGGAGGTGTAGTAGCCGCGCCTGTTCTTCGGCGCATGCTCGGCGACGTAGGTCGCCGCACCGCCATACTCGCCGCCGAGCGCAAGGCCCTGCACCAGACGCAGCGCGATCAGCACGATCGGCGCGAGGATGCCCCATGTGTCGTAGCCGGGAATCACGCCGATGAAGAAGGTGCCGATGCCCATCAGGGTCATCGTGATCAGGAAGGTGTATTTGCGTCCGATCATGTCGCCCAGACGGCCAAAGATCAGCGCGCCGAACGGACGGACGGCGAAGCCGGCCGCGAAGGCGAGCAACGCGAAGATGAAGCCGACATTCGGCGGCACGTTGGAGAAGAAGTATTTGGCGAGGAACGCGCCCAGTGTTCCGTAGATGTAGAAGTCGTACCACTCGAAAACGGTGCCGAGTGAGGAAGCGAAAATGACCTTTCGCTCTTCAGCCGTCATTCCTCCGGTGCGGATGCCGCCCGCCGTTAAGGCCATCGTCATGGTTTGCTCCCCGTTTAATGCAAGGTCGATCGCCCATGCGCCGGACTTGGCCGGATTGATCCATGGGATTCGCTTTACGGTAACATCGCCGTGAAACCTCCCCCAATAAGACTTTCGGCCTTTGTACCCATGCCGCCCGGGCATTCCTTGCGGTGAATCAAGTCCGCGTCTCGACCTATTGCGGCGCACAAGGCGGCGGATTAACCGCTTTGCCGCAAGGCGTTATTGTGTGCTTGCATGCGATCGGCCATCAGGGGAGAATCGAACTCGCCTAGAACTTTCGTTGCAACTTCCCATGGCAAGCCTGCGTTGGCCGGTCACGGGCACACAGGAAATAGATGACCGCAACCAGCACCCGCCTTGTTATTGCCGACGACCATCCTCTGTTCCGCGATGCGCTGCGGCAGGCGGTGACCAGCGTCGTGCCGTCGGCCAAAATCGACGAGGCCGGATCTTTCGAGGACTTGACCGGGCTCCTGGAGCAGGATGCCGATGTCGACCTGATCCTGCTCGACCTGACGATGCCGGGGATCTCGGGCTTCTCCGGCCTGATCTATCTGCGCGCGCAATACCCGGCGATCCCGGTGGTGGTCATATCGGCCAGCGACGATAGCGCCACGATCCGAAGGTCGCTCGACTTCGGCGCCTCCGGATTCATCCCGAAGCGGTTCGGGGTCGAGACGCTGCGCGATGCGATCCTCAAGGTGATGGAGGGCGATGTCTGGGTGCCGCCGGATATCGATCTGTCGTCGGCGGCGGATCCGGAGATGACGCGGCTGCGCGACCGCCTGGTGACGCTGACCCCGCAACAAGTGAGGGTCCTGATGATGCTGTCGGAGGGGCTTCTCAACAAGCAGATCGCCTACGAGCTCGGCGTCTCGGAGGCGACCATCAAGGCGCATGTCTCGGCGATCCTGCAAAAGCTCGGCGTCGAGAGCCGCACCCAGGCGGTCATCGCGGCCGCGAAAATCGCCGGCAGCCAATGGCGCCAGAGCACGCAGTCGGAGCCGTAGGGCTGTCAGAACGAATACGAACAGCGGCGGCGCTACGACGGTCCCGCAGACCAGCAATGATCGCCCCGAGCGCGGCCAAGGCATCCCGCGTGCCGTCTGCTTCGCCCTTCTCGAAATCGTCGCCGGCCTGCCCCATGGTGTTGGTGACGTGGGCGAGGCAAAGCACCCGCACTCCGGCGCAGCGAGCAAAGATGTACAGGGCCGCCGCTTCCATCTCGACTGCGAGGATGCCTTTGCTGCGTGCAGCTTCGATGGCTTCTGCGGTCTCCCGAAACGGCGCGTCGGTGGTCCAGCTTGCGCCTACGACGCCGCGGAGTCCGCTCTGTGCCAGTGCTGCCGCGGCCTTGTTCACGAGGTTTGGGTCAGCTTCCGCGAACTCGGACGCAGGCGCATAATGGTAGCTGGTTCCCTCGTCGCGTAACGAGCGATCGATCACGACGAAGTAAGGCGGCCTCCCTGCAGGGACTATTTGACCCGCCGAGGTGACGCTCACCATGAGCTTGCATCCGCTGGCAAACAGCTCCTCGGCAACAAGGACTGCGAACGACGCACCAACCACACGCCCGACAATCCCGACGACCTCGCCGGCGAGCTCGAACGTGTCGAGTTCGGTATGATAACACGGCCAAGGCGTGAACGGCTTTGCCACTCCAGTTTGTCGCAACTGCCGCACCAAGTCGCCATCGGGATCCAAAATGCAGACCGGAGGCACCTCCACAGCGTCCAGCCCCTTCTGTCGCCGTGCCTCACGGAGCAGGGCTGCAGGGGCGAAAACAGACGGCCTCGACGTGTGCTTGTTGTCTAGGATAGGCGGAGTGACCATGTTCTGGTTTACCTTGCGGAGGCGGACGGAGGAAGAAGCGATGCCGAGTGCGAGCCGTCAAGCCCATTGGGAGGACGTCTACACCAAGAAGGGCGAGCATGAAGTCAGCTGGTTTCAGGAAAATCCCGCGCCTTCGCTCGAACTGATTGCCCAAGTCGGCGCGATTCCGGCTTCGGCTGTCATCGACATAGGTGGCGGTGCTTCGCGTCTGGTGGACAATCTCTTGAGTCGCGGATTTCAGGATGTCACGGTTCTTGATCTATCCGAGGCGGCGCTGGGAGCTGCCAAGGCCCGTCTTGGTAGCCGTGCCCGACAGGTTCATTGGATTGTCGCGGACGCGACCGCCTGGGACCCGCCAAGGGCTTACGACATTTGGCACGATCGCGCAGCGTTCCACTTCCTGACCGAGGGCGGCGACCGCGCTGCTTATGTCGAGCGACTTGAGCGGGGCTTGAAGCTTGGGGGGTACGCCATCATTGCGACCTTCGCGCTCGATGGGCCAGAACGATGCAGCGGCCTGCCCGTGGTGCGGTACGATGCTGCGAGCCTTGGCGAGACCCTCGGGCGCGCCTTCCAGCTCGTTGACACCCGACGGCATGCTCACGCGACGCCCTGGGACTCGAACCAATCGTTCCAATTCAGCGTGTTCCGCCATTGCTCCTGATCGGCAGCGACGCAGCAATCCAGTTGCTATCTACTCCGCCGCCACCATCTGCTGCGTGCGCCACTGGCCAATCAGGGCGCGCAGCGAGGCGGGTTTGACGGGCTTATTGAGCACCGCGATCGTCTCTTCTCGCGCGGCGGCGCGCACATGCGGACTGCGGTCTGCCGTGATCAGGATGGCCGGAATGCTTTCGCCGAAGCGGCGGCGGATGTCGCGGATCGCCGCAACCCCGTTGCCGCGGTCGAGATGATAGTCGACCAAGAGGCCGGTCACCTGACCGCCCGCCGCCTCGATCGCCTCGATCGCGGCCTCCGGATCGCTGACGGCGATGACCTTGGCATCCCAGGCCGTGAGCAGCGTTCGCATGCCGTCGAGGATCGCCGCATCGTTCTCGATGCACACGATCAGGGCGCCGCTCATCGGCGTGCGCAACAGTGGCGTGGCGCTGGTGACCGCGGCGGTGAAGTTGATCGCCTTCGCGGTCGGCACCGTCACCGAAAATACCGAACCGCCGCCCGGATTGGCGTCGATGGCGATGCCGTGGTTGAGGACACGGGCCAGCCGCTCGACGATCGACAGTCCGAGGCCGAGGCCGCGGGCAATCCGCGCGCCCTGCTCGAGGCGATGGAATTCCTTGAAGATTTCGGTGCGCTTGACGATCGGAATGCCGACGCCGGTATCGTAGATGCAGATCTTCAGGGATTGGCCGTGGCGCCGGCAGCCGACCAGCACGCGGCCGTGCGGGGTGTATTTGATGGCATTGGAGATGAAGTTCTGCAACAGCCGACGCAGCAGCGAGCGATCGGATTCGACCGGCAGCGAACAGGACACGAAGGTCAGTTCCAGCCCCTTGGCCCGCGCGCTCGGCGCAAACTCGATCTCGAGCGAACGTATCAAGTCGCCGATCTTGAAGCTCGAGATCGAGGGTGTCATGGCGCCGGCATCGAGCCGCGAAATATCCAATAGCGCTCCGAGGATTTCCTCGATTGCTTCAAGGGAATCGTCGATATTTTCGACCAGCCGCGAATCCTCGCCGCCATTCTGGCGCTCGACCAGGCTCGTCACGTAGAGCCGCGCCGCGTTGAGCGGCTGCAGAATGTCGTGGCTCGCCGCCGCCAGAAACCGCGTCTTCGAGATGTTGGCGTCCTCGGCCGTGCTCTTGGCGAGCGCCAGTTCGGTGTTGAGTCGGGTGAGCTCCTCGGTGCGGTCGCGCACGCGCTTCTCCAGCGTCGCATTGGCGCGCTCGAGTTGCTCGGCGGTCTCGAACGAAGGCGTTACATCGGAGAAGGTGATGACGAGGCCACCGCCCGGCATGCGGTTGGAACGCACCTCGATCACCATGCGGCGGTCCGGCAGGCGCTCCAGATAGGGCTCGCCTTCGGTGGTGTAGGCCGCAAGCCGCCGCTCCAGCAAGGCTTCGCCGTCGCCCACGCCGGTAGAACTGATCGCCCCCATGAATTCCAGGATTTCCTGCAGT
The DNA here is from genome assembly GCA_005884765.1 of Alphaproteobacteria bacterium. Taxonomy (GTDB): domain Bacteria; phylum Pseudomonadota; class Alphaproteobacteria; order Rhizobiales; family Xanthobacteraceae; genus Bradyrhizobium. Next base: position 1,903 of record VAZV01000152.1, on the reverse strand, counting down.
GGAATCCCGAGCTGCACCAGATGCGGTGGCAGGCCCAGAATTTCGCCGAATTGCCGGTTCGAGCAGATCAACTGCAAATCGGCGTCGAACACGGCGATGCCCTGCCGCACATGGTTGAGCGCCGTCTGCAAGATCTCCCGGTTGAAGTGGAGCGCGGCGTGGGAATCATCCAATAGCTTCAGTGCGGCCTTGGCGGAGACGGTGCGCTTGCGAAGCAACAGCGACATGACGAGGCGGGAGGAAGCGGCGCCGATTGAAGAGGCGATCAAATGTTCAGCATGCTGCAGCAATTCGAAATCGGCTGGCGCCGACGGCTGCAGCGGCACATGATGGGTGATCGCAAAAGCTTCGAACGAGTGTCGGGCGCGCTCGGGGCCGAGATATTGCGCCACGGTGGTCTGGATATCCTGCACGGTGACCGTAGAGCGCCAGCGCCGCAACGCCGGCGTGATCGGTGCGAGGGTGTTCGGCACGAACAGATCGGCCTGCACCAGTTCGATCGAAGAGGGCCGCCGCGCCAGCGACAGCACGACATAGGTCAAGAGGTTGAGCGACAGCGACCACACGACGCCGTGCAACAGCGGCGACAGATCGGCGCCGAGCAGCGCCTGCGGACGCAGCGCCTCGATCCCGAACGGACCGTGGTGCAACAGCAGCAGCCCTGCGGTGCTGGTGTCGAGGAAGCTCGGCACGAACAGCGTATAGGTCCACACTGCAAAGCCGACCAGCATGCCGCCCATGGCGCCGCGCGCGGTGGCGCGTCGCCAGAACAGGCCGCCGAAAAACGCCGGGGCGAGCTGGGCGATCGCTGCAAATGACAACAGGCCGATGGCTGCGAGCTGGGTGTTGCCGAGCGCGCGATAGTAGAAATAGGCCATCGCCATGATGGCGAAGATCGCAAAGCGGCGTACGCGCAGCAGGAAATCGCCGAAATCCTTGCCTTCGCGCGATGCTCCGCTTCGCTGCAGCACCAGAGGCACGACGATGTCGTTCGAGACCATGATCGAAAGCGCGACGCATTCCACGATCACCATGGCGGTGGCCGCCGAAAGGCCGCCGACGAAGACGCCGACGCTGAGCAGCGGCGATTCCGCCTTGATCGGCAGCGCCAGCACATACATATCGGCATCGAGGGCGCCGAACGGGAAGGTGACGAGGCCGGCGATCGCGATCGGGATCACGAACAAATTGATGGCGACGAGATAGAGCGGAAACAGCCACCGCGCGCGGCTGACTTCCGAATCGCTGGAGTTTTCCACCGCGCTGACGTGAAACTGGCGCGGCAACAGCATGATGGCGAAAAACGAGAGCGCCACCATGCACAGGAAATTGCCGATCGACGGCGTGTACTGGATCGCGCGCACCGCCTCCGGGGTCTTCATCGCGCGCTGGATCAGTTCATGCGGATCGAACATCCAGAAGGTGACGAAGGCGCCGGCGGCGAGAAAGGCCACCAGTTTCACGATCGATTCGGTGGCGACTGCGAGCATCAGGCCGTGCTGGTGTTCGGTCGCATCGGTCTGGCGGGTGCCGAACAGCACCGCAAAGGTCGCCATCGCGAGCGTGACCATCAGCGCGATGTCGCCGATGATCGGAATATGGGAAAAGGCCTGGTCTTCGCTCAGGATAGTCTCGAGCGACGCCGCGGCCGCCTTGAGCTGGAGCGCGATATAGGGGACCGATCCGATCAGCGCGATCAGCGCCACGGTCACCGCCACCGCCTGGCTCTTGCCGTAGCGCGCGGCGATGAAATCGGCGATCGAGGTGATGTTCTGCGATTTCGCGAGCTGGATCACGCGGCGCAACAGCGGCGTGCACAACCCGATCATCAGGATCGGGCCGATATAGATCGCGAGGAAATCGACGCTGGTGCGGGTCGCAAAGCCGACCGAGCCGAAGAAGG
>VAZV01000070.1 GCA_005884765.1 Alphaproteobacteria bacterium | reverse complement strand
TGTCCCCCCAGTTTGGACACCGGCCCGCGGTGGCAAGAAAGGTGATGAAGAAGCCAAGGAGCCAGCAGAGCGGATCACGACAGCTAACGATGCCGCCCGCGTCCAGCCGCGGCGGGCAGGGTATTTCAACGCCGTCCAAATCTTTCCGTATAGTCCCGGCGCACTCTACCAGATCTACGCCTCACCGGGGCAGATCACGGACATCGCGCTCGAGCCGGGCGAGCAGCTGACAGGTTCGGGGCCGCTCGCCGCTGGCGACACCGTGCGCTGGATCGTCGGTGACACCGAGAGCGGCAATGCCGATACCAGGCGCGTCCATATCATGGTGAAGCCGACACGGCCTGCCATAGAGACGAACCTAGTCGTCAACACCGATCGACGGACCTACCTGATCGAGCTGCGCTCCCGTGAAAAGCCGTACATGCCGTCGGTCGCCTGGTTCTATCCGGAAGATCGGACCAGCCGCCTCAAGACGCTACCGCTGACGCCGGTCATCCCGGAAGCAGACCAACGCCGCTATCGCTATGTGATCGAGGGCGACAGCCCGCCATGGCGTCCGGTCAATGCCTACGATGACGGCCGCAAGGTCTACATCGAGTTCTCGCCCGGCATCGCCCAAGGCGAAATGCCGCCGCTGTTCGTCGTCGGCCAGGACGGCAAGCCCGAGCTCGTCAATTATCGCGCCTACAAAAATGTATTGATCGTCGACCGTCTGTTCGCCGCGGCGGAGCTGCGCCTCGGCGGAGAGAAGCAGCAGAAGGTCCGAATTGCGAGAGCTGACGGGAGGCGATCGTGACGGGCAATGGGCCAAACGACAGCCTCGGTCCCGTATGGGGAGCAGCGCCATCATCTGATGATAGCGCGCAGCCTTTGCGTCTGCGCGCCGACCACCGCAGGATCACGCGGCTTTCCCGAAAAGTCCTTGCTGGGGGCACCGCACTAGCCCTGTTGCTCATCTCTGGTGCGGTGCTGTGGGCGCTGAGGAGCAACCACCCACACAATCCGGCGCCGGACGAGCTCTACAGCACGGACCACCACAATGTTGCGGATGGCCTGACAACGTTGCCGCGGGATTACGCTGGTATTCCCCGCGACGTGCCCCGGCTCGGGCCTCCATTGCCTGGGGACCTTGGACGTCCCGTCGTCACGGCTGAAGGCCAATCAGGACCAATTGGCCTTGACGCCGAACAACAACGTGCCAACCAGGAAACCGAGGCGGCGCGAACTAGCAAAGTATTTGCGTCCACAACCGCACCCGTGACACCGCAGCATGCCGCATCTCAGGAAACGCCTACCAACACTGCGTCATCTTCTGATGAAGCCTTCGCTCAGAACGGGCAGGATCGCAAACTTCTCTTCGTCAATGCCCCCGTTGATCGGCGGACTACGGCGCCCGATCGACTTTCACGTCCAGCGTCCCCGTTTGTCATGCAAGCCGGGACGGTCATTCCAGCAGCTCTTATTACTGGGATTCGCTCGGATCTACCCGGACAAATCACAGCGCAAGTCACCCAAAATATCTATGACACCCCAACTGGCCGCGCCCGCCTGATCCCCCAAGGGGCTCGCCTGATCGGGGTCTATGACAGCCAGGTCGCGTTCGGCCAATCGCGGGTATCGTTGGTGTGGACCCGGCTGATCATGCCGAACGGTCGCTCGATCGTGCTCGAGCGGCAACAAGGCGCAGACGCCGAAGGTTATTCAGGTCTAGAGGACGAGGTCGACAACCACTGGGGCGAACTGTTCAAGGCAGCGCTATTATCGACCGTCCTCGGCGTTGGGGCAGAGCTCGGGTCTGGTGCGGATACCGGAAACAATACGGCCATTCTTCAGGCGCTACGGCTCGGCGCTGCGAACTCGCTGAACCAAACCGGGCAGCAGCTGGTTCGACGCAATCTCAATATTCAGCCGACGCTCACGATCCGGCCAGGATTTCCAGTACGCGTGGTTGTCAATCGCGATTTGGTGCTCGAACCCTACAGGTATGAAAATGACCAAGCTAAAGATTGGCTCGATCGAAGATGACAAGCCCGTCAGCTTGACCGTAAAGCTCCCGGCAATGGTCTATCGCGATTTGACGGCCTACGCGGAAATCTTGAAACGGGAAGGCCGACAATCGACTGCGGACCCAACGATGCTTGTCGCCCCGATGCTAGCACGATTCATGGCAACGGATCGTGCGTTCAGGAAGCTGCGTCGTGGAATTCAACAAAAAGGTTCAGCAAGCGCCGCCCCAAAATCCAACTGACATGGCTTGACTGTTCGAATAAACCGTCAATGCCAAGGCTGCTTTGCGTCAGGGCTTGCGGCAGGGCATAAGCTTGTACCAAATTAGCAGCTAGTGATGCACTTGCGGTGTGCAAACTGCGCGCTGACCAGCGTGGCCATTCTATCGCAACCGAAGGGCGGTGAGAGCGTGTTCGTTGAGACACTGCCTACGGGCTTCAGGTCGGTAGTGACGAAATACGGCGATACCTTCTACTGCGAGGCTTGCAACCGTCCAGCGAGCGGGACGGTCGCCTGAGATGCTCGAAAGGGAAGCCCGGAAAAAACCCGTCTCCTGTTAGATTAAACGCTCCGAGCGGATCGCAAAGACATACCCTGCGACCAACATCCGGATCATCAGCTCCGGATCGATCTGCCGCTCAATTAGTTGACGGTGCCGGTCATAATGGTTGCGCAACGCTGCCTACTGCAGAAATCGGGCGCATACAGTTGTTTTCGTCGTGCGATGCGCTGCTTGGTAGTGGGCGTCTGTACTCATGCACCGCTTTGGCAAAAATCGCGCGCCAGCCGCGGCCGAATGCCGCAAACCACGACATGTTATCCTTGAAACGTTTATTCGCCGTAGTCTAAAAATTCGGCTGGCGCCAACCACACAGTCGGTGGGGCCAATGCAGCAGATTGCGGACTGGCTCGAAAGGCTTGGCCTGGGGCAATACGCGCAGCGCTTTGCCGAGAATGACATTGATCCCAGCGTTCTGCGCGATCTGACCGACCAGGACCTCGAAAAAATCGGTGTCTCGCTCGGCCATCGCAGGAGGATATTGCGCGCGATTGCGGAGCCCGATGAGGGCGGACCGAGGCCCGTGCCTTCTCGGACCGAGGCGGAGAGGCGTCATCTCACGCTGATGTTCGTTGATCTTGTTGGTTCAACAGCGCTCTCGACAAGGCTCGACCCTGAGGACTTGCGGGAAATCATGGGCGCGTACCATCGCTGCTGTGCCGAGCAAATCGAGATATCTGGCGGGTTCGTTGCCAGATACATGGGCGACGGCGTGCTCGCATATTTCGGCTACCCAAGGGCGGATGAAGACGATGCTGAGCGCGCGGTATCCGCCGGGCTGGCATTGGTCGCGGCCGTGGCAGGACTCGATGTCGGCTCGGAGGCAAAATTGCGAGTGCGAGTTGGCATCGCCACCGGGTTGGTGATCGTCGGTGATCTCATCGGGGAGGGTGCGTCGCAGGAACATGAGGTGGTTGGTGAGACCCCCAATCTGGCCTCGCGGCTTCAGGCGCTGGCAGAGCCGGATACGGTGGTCATCGACGGCAGCACCCGCCGCCTCGTCGGTGGGCTCTTCGACTATCTCGCTCTCGGGAGCCTGTCCATCGCAGGCTTCAGCGACCCGGTGCCAGTCTGGCGAGTGATCGGTGCGAGCGCGGTCGATAGCCGCTTCGAGGCTTTGCGCGTAGCCAGAACGCCACTGCTCGGCCGCGATGAGGAGATCGAGCTGCTGATGCGCCGCTGGCAGCAGATCAAGCGCGGCGATGGCTCCGTCGTGCTGATATCGGGTGAGCCCGGCATCGGCAAATCGCGCCTCGCCGAGACCGCGGTGGAGCGGCTGAGCGATGATCCACACATCCGCTTGCGCCGTTTCTGCTCGCCGCACCACCAGAACAGCCCGCTTTTCCCGACCATCTCACAGCTCGAGCGGGCAGCGGGATTCCGGCGTGACGATACGGACCAGCAACGGTTGGACAAGCTCGAGACGTTACTCGCGGAGGCAAACGTTGACCTCCGCGAGGCCGTCCCTCTGATCGCGGACCTACTGTCCGTGCCGATCGGCGATCGCTATCCACCGCTCAGCCTCACACCGCAGAAGCGCAAGGAGAAGACGCTTCGGGCCCTCCTAGCCCAGCTCGAGGGACTGGCGGCGCGTCGGCCCGTACTGATGGTGTTCGAGGATGTGCACTGGATCGACCCCACCTCGCTCGACCTGTTGGACCGCATCGTCGACCGGGTGGCCACCCTCCGGGCCTTGCTGATCATCACCTTCCGGCCAGAGGTCGCGCCGGCCTGGATCGGGCGCTCGCACGTGACACAGATCAGCCTCGGTCGTCTGCCGTGTCGACAGCGCGCCGAGATGATCATGCGGGTGACCGGCGGCAAGGCGTTGCCCCAGGAGATCGCCGAACGGATTATCGATCGGACCGATGGCGTACCGCTATTCATCGAGGAATTGACCAAGGCGGTGATCGAGAGCGGCATGCTGACCGACGCGGGCGACCGCTTTGATGCGAGAGGGCCCGTGCCTCGGCTTGCCATCCCTACCTCGCTCCAAGCCTCGCTCCTGGCACGGCTCGATCGCTTGGCACCCGTGCGCGAGATGGCGCAGATCGGAGCGGCCCTCGGACGGTCGTTCTCGCATGAGCTGATCAGCGCCGTCGCGGCCATGCCGCAGCACCAGGTGGACGGGGCCTTGGCGCAGCTCGTACGCGCCGAATTGGTCTTCCAGCGGGGCACCCCACCCGATGCAGAGTATACCTTCAAGCACGCGCTGGTGCAGGACGCAGTCTATAGCATCCTGCTGCGCGGTCGACGCCAACAGATCCATGCCCGCATTGCAACGGTGATGGAGAGTCAGTTCCCTGAAATCGTGGCCGCTCAGCCGCAACTCATGGCCCATCATTGCGCCGAGGCGGGCTTCAACGGGAAGGCGGTCGGCTACCGGCTCAAGTCCGGCCAGCAAGCGGTCGCGCGGTCGGCGATGACGGAGGCGGTGGCGCAGTTGCAGAGCGGTCTGGAATTGCTGGCGAACATCCCTGAGGAGTCCCGGCCCGTGCAGCAAGAGCTCGACCTGCAAATTGCCCTCGGACGGGCGCTGATGGCAGCTCGAGGGTATTCGGCGCCGGTGGTGGGCGATACCCTCGTCAGGGCGCGAGCGCTCGCTGAGCGGTTCGATCGACCGGATCGTCTCGTTCCGCTGCTCTATTCCGAATGGGGTTTCCATATGGTTCGGTCCGAGCACGAGCTGGCGGTGTCCCTTGCCGAGCAGATGGAGAATTTTGGCGAGACTAAAAGAGATCAGGTCGCTCTGCTGCTGGGTCACTATATCCACGGCGCCAGTTGCTACTTTCGTGGGGAGTTTGTGACAGCGCGCGCCCTTCTCGAGCTGTGCGATGGCCTAAGAGATCCGGCCGCTCGCGCGATTTGCGCCGCCGTAGCGGTGGCCGATCCATACTCGGCGAGCCTGGGTCACTTGGCGTTGACTTTGGCGCTTCTGGGCCAGATCGATCAGGGACGCGCGCGCGCAGACGAGGCGTTGTCGGAAGCCCGCCGGCTCGATCATCCGTTTACGGTGGCGTTTGTGTTGAGCAAGGTGTGTGCGGTGGAGGCGGCCGCCGGCTTGCCGCATGACGCACAGCGGCACGCGGAGGAGCTAATGGCTCTCTCGAACGAGCACGGTTTTCCGCTCTGGTTGGGCCTCGGACTTCTCCAGCATGGTCGCTCATTGACAGCACTTGGACAGGCGCAGGAAGGCCTAGCGATGCTCGCGAGGGGGCTCTCGGTGCTTCGTGGCGCGGGAGCCGTCGTGCACACGCCGCGCGCGCTCTGCTTTCTTGCCGAGGCTCACGCCAAGGCCGGGCATCTGCAGGAGGGGCAGAATTGCCTCGTCGAGGCTGCGCAGCTCATCGAGACGACCAATGAGCGGTGCGGTGAGGTCGAGCTCCATCGACTTCGAGGCGATATGATGAATGCGCGAGGCGACCAAGCCGCGGCAGAACAGAATTATCATCGAGCGCTCGCTGTGGCGGAGCGCCAGAATGCGAAGACGCTTGGGCTGCGCGCTGCGACCAGCCTCACCCGCCTGTGGCGCGAGCAAGGCAAGTGCACGGAAGCTCGCGACCTGCTCGCACTGGGGTATAGCTGGTTCACCGAAGGCTTCGACACGCCGCTCCTGCGAGACGCTAAGGCGCTACTCGACCAGCTGGCCTGATGCAGTTCACCCTTGCGCGGCGGGATAGCTGCTCGTCGCCTGCACTCCAAGCTTGACGCCCTTTGGTCGATAATGTCGTGAAGTGTCATCTGCAGCTCGTCGCTGCCGGCGCATAGAGTGCGAGGATCGGATGCGATTGCCACGGCATGCGCCCGATGCAGCCGACAAAATGGGCATGAATTATCAGATCGAGATGGGCATGATATTCCGCTACGAACGCTGCCCCGAGCTCCGGCAAGAAAACGCGATCGAACTCATCGCGACTTCTTCTCGCCTGCAAGCCGCTCGTCAATCTGACGCAGCAATTTCAGCGGGAAAACGCTTTTCCCGGCGTCTGTGTTTCTCCCTTTATGTTGGGAACGGCGCGCTAAATTCTCAAATACCTCGATATGTTAATTTACACGATGCCCACCTCCGCGGAAGCCTTCATGTGGTGAAGAAAGTGCCCGGTCGTCTCAGAACCACCAGGCTCTACCTCGATAATCTCATCAGCCCCACGAAGACGAAACGACCGCAATTTATTCTTGTCGGCTTCCCAACCGAGAGGTCTAAGGCCTTCGGCCAAAGCCACGATGCGCTCGCGCGCCGCGTCTTCCTCATGAAGATAGGTTCGCCGACCGTGCGCTTCCTACGCGTCATCGACCATCCGATAGCCTTGGGCCGTCAGAACTTCGTGAGTCAACCCGTTTTCCATAAGCCTACCACCCGACACGATTCGAACGTGTGACCTTTGCCTTCGGACGGCAACACACCCGCCCATCGCGCATAATTGGCCTGGGCGTCGGATTCTTGCAAAGCAAGTGCCTGTGCTACAACGAACTTCCAAAGTAGGAGTAGAATTTGGCTAAGAAGTCCAAAAAGAAAATCGTTCGTCGTGAATATTCGAAAGCCGATGTAGGAGAGCTTCGAGTTCATTCCAAGGCAAGGACACCTGTCGGTAGGATTGGAAAGTTGACCAAAAGAACAGTCGGCTCCTTGCGTCAGAAAGCGCTTAGACTTGGAATTGGCCTCGGTCACCAGCGCTAATTGAGAGGCGGATCATCTCAGCCCGGAGCAGCGCGCCGTGGTGGACATGCGTGGTTTAAGCGGAGCCGCGTCGTGACACTTGGCGGACACGAAGAGAGCTCAACCCTCTCAAGCTTAGGGCCGACCGCAAATAGTTGTTGAACTCAAACTTGAACTGGCCTTTGAGGTCGAATGGGGAGCCGAGCGGCGGTGAGCGGCTATACAGGCGTCCAATATCAACTCCTGATCGGCGGACCAAAATTGCAAGCCGAACGATAATCGGTTCGCTGTCTCAAGGTCCGTTCTTGGATGAAGAACAGAAAACATATCCTCGCACTGAATCCTTCTCATTTTGACCCACTGCGGGCGTCACCGCTTTGCAGCCACTATAGTCAGCGCTTCTTACTCAATGGGCCTATTTTGGGTTGATAATTTTCACCGCTTAGTGGCCCAGGCCACAATAGAAATGCATTATGTCCGGTTACACTCCGATCGACTAGGAGGCATGTCTGATGAAGAGTGGTGCGCTGGTTTCGGATGACGCCCCCCCGAACGCGGATGCGAGTTCCTCAGTAATCGAAGTTGGCGTGCCGGGGCTCTAGATTGGGTCAGCTCCAAGTAAGTCAGGGAGGGAACGGCGATGCATGGAGCTGCTCTAGTATCAACCGGCCGAACAACTCAGGACGTGATCTGGCTCGACAACGACTTCACCGTCAATCTCGGCGGCTTCAGCGACCAAACTCTAAATGAGGCTCGCGAACTGCCAGTTGGTAGTACTTTGATCACACCGCCTGTAGCGGTCGTCTCGGGGAACCTAGTCCACGCTTTTGGTGTCGGCCCCGACCATGGTCTCTACCACTGGGTCTACAACTCCGCTGCGCGTTTCGGTTCCCGATGGTCTCCTCAGGAGATGGTAGGTATCAATATTTGGAGCCCGCCCGCCGCTGTATTGACTGGCTCCAACCAAATTGACCTGTTCTGCCTTGGTCCCGAACGCGGAATGCTCCACACCCGCTGGAACGGCTCCAAGTGGAGCACTTGGGAGCAACTCGGTGGAGCATTTAGCAGTCTTCCTGTTGTGCTGCCCAGCACAACAGGGTTTGACATCTTCGCGCGGGGCCTAGATTTCATGGTGTACCACGTCACCAATTGGAAGCCGGGTGGCCCCGCCGATTGGCAGCTGCTCGGTGGAGGTCTGTTCGGCGAACCGGTGGCGGCATCTGCTCCGGCGGCCGTGAGGCTGACTACTGCAACGCTTGTATTCGTCACAGGCGCTGACGGCGGCATCTGGTACTCTGCCTTTGAGGGAAAACTATGGAGAGCCTGGATATCAATCGGGCCTGCGCAACACGCCGCCTCGGTCGGCAAGGATGCAGTAACATTCATCTCTGAGCCGGTACCGGTGCCGCATATGTCCGGTGATCTCAGCACTGGCGGAGGAGGTACAGAGGCAGGTCCGACGACTGGAGCCAATCCGGCTCCTTCCCAACCTCCTCCTTTCTCGATCGCTAGCGGAGAGCACGTCGACGTCTTCGCGGTCGGCAGTGACAACGCATTGTGGCAAAAGAGATTAGATCATGATGGCTGGCATCCGTCAGGAGACTGGAGTTCGCTGGGCGGCTCATTCGCATGCGCGCCATCCGTGGTTGCGTGGGCTCCCCGACCCGCCATAACAACGCAAACGCCGCCCGCCCACTTCAGCTTAGTCGGCCCCCAGACGGACAATACAATTCATCGCTGGAATTTCGACCCAACGCCGACGCCTTTGAGTTCAGTTGGAACGTGGAGCGCAGACGACAACGTATCTCACCCCACATTTCGACTGCCAACCCGATACACTTTCGCAGTCGAGAATATACATATCGACAACATTCGGTCTCCTAGCTCAGACACCGATCTCGGCGTAGCAACCCTCAAGATAGGTGGTTGGCCGCTGCGCAGCGTAAACTTCAATTTTGGTGACCTTAGCAACGGGGACCACATATACGACTGGGATCGACTGGGGTTCATAGGCACGGTCGAGCTATGCGAGCCAGTGCTCTACACTTACTCAATCGTAAACAGCAACAACCCGGGCGTTGAGCAGGCCATCGTGACGATGACCGTAAAAGGAATCGAAGACCTCATCAACGACTTGTTCAAAAGTGTTATGCCGCCGCCTCTCGGAAGCTTATACGGCGCGGGCTTGTTTGCATGGTTAGGGGATAAGCTTCTCAGTATTGCCTTCGGCGGCTGCGACGGCTTAGTGGCAGCAGGGTCTATGATGTACCTAACCGGCCGCGACGTTCAGGAGCAGATGCTTCACCAGGGGAGTGGAATGCCCCGACAGTTCCTAACAAGTACCCGCACTGAGTTAGGTGATCCTCCTACAACCTGTCAGAATTCCAACTATCTGGTGTTCACGTCGATAACACAAACGTAACTCCGGGCTCGTCCGGCACATTTCGTGGCGCTTTGGCATATGCCACTTCCGCTACGGCTCGACCGGCATCTTGCAGCAGACTGAGCGGCCTGGAAGGGGGTTGTCGATTTGTCGCTACATCACTGCAGCGACCGTCGCTACTTTCGACCGCCGACGATGCGATCGAATGGGACGGCAATTGCTGCGGCGCATGAGTCCGAAAATGATGCTGTGGACGGCTCCTCCACCGGCACGCGAGTGCCACGAAGGCGGGCCTTGTTAAGGCCCCCCACCATTCGGAGGAGCCAATCATGCAAGCGGTTACGACAATCGGTTTTGATATCGCCAA
>VAZV01000127.1 GCA_005884765.1 Alphaproteobacteria bacterium | reverse complement strand
ATTACGCCGCAACCAAGGCCGCCATCAACGCGCTGGTCCGCGCGCTCGCGGTCGAACTGGCCCGTCACGGCGTCACCGCCAATGCCATCCTCCCCGGCTGGATCATGAGCGACATGACCGCCGGCCTCATGGCCAACGAGAAATTCGTCGCCAACGTGATGCCGCGGATTCCGGTGCGGCGGTTCGGCGAGCCCTCCGACTTCGGGGGCATAGCAGTGTATCTGATGAGCAAGGCATCGTCCTATCACACCGCCGATTGCTTTGTGATCGATGGCGGGTACACGGCGTTTTGACTTTATCTCGTTGGGTGTGCAGAGACGGACTTGGGCCGTGCCCACCATCACCATTTCACCACGACTCCACCTCCTCGCGGCGCAGATAGTGCCCGAGCTTTGCAAGCCGGTGTCCCTCGAAGAAACAAGGGCGCAGGGAAAGCCGGGTGCCCGATGCACCGGCAGCCTCGCACGCAAACAAGAAGCGCACGAGCGTCGTCACCACAGGTTCACCGAAACAGTCCGGCCTTCCCTGCGCAATGGTTTTAACGGCTTATAGCGCGCTCTCCTCGGCGACGAATTCGTCTTGTCACCGTCGTCCACGGATTAAGGCTGATCAACCCGGTCGGGCCGATTTCGCCTCCGTGGACTTGGCACCAGCAACGGGTGTCAGGACCACACGGTTTTGCCGTCCGCGCCCGCCTTTCGAAAAAGCCGCTCGGCGGATTTGGTACCAGTCCGCCGAAGCTTTAGCGAAGGCGGATCAGCGCCGTTCGTCTTGCGCGTTGTGAACCGCTCACGAAAAAAAACGCCCTGCGACCACTCACGCGCCCGACGCTGCCGCGTCCACCGCATCCCGTACCCAACGTCCGTGACGATCGCGATACGTCCCTTGTAGCGAGGGCGGGATGCACGGAAGGAAATCGCTGATTTGGGGTAGCCGTCAAGCATTCACTCGTCGCGAGCCAAGCATGGCTGTGCGGCCAAATTCCACGTTGACGAAGCGGTGGTGTGGTCGGGTCGTTGCCTGCGCTAACTCTAGCCCGTCGGGCAAATCGCCCCCCAGGTCGAGCAGCCTGCAGCCTCACAGTTGCGAAGTTTTTGTCCGTAAGCGTCGCACCTGCAGGATACCGAACGGATTTTCGCGGCGCGCGAACCTACGACAGCTGGTCAAGTATCTTGCCGCCGCGCTGGCGCCAACCTGCCTCGTCGCGGCTGCGCCGATCGGTCGGCGTCGCTCTATCCGTCGTCTCTTTTTGCAGATTGAATATCATCCAAAATGTCGGCTTTGCCGCCGTTGTCAGCTCTTCGCCAACGTCCGACTTCCTTGCCACCGGTCGACATTGAGAAGCTATAGGCACTCGGCGGCGGCGTGCGCAAGTTGGCCCGAGCCGTCCGAAGGGCCTCGGCCACCGTCGGCCCAGTATGGGTCCGACGCTCAATGACCCGCGCATTTCCACGGCTATCGGGTTTATCAAAAATCTCGATCACAAATATCACGGAGAAAAATTCCCGATCCGCGTCGACTGAAAATATTTTGGGCTGTCAGGACTTTTGGGCCTTTAACGGGATTGTCACAAACATCTTATTCGTCAAAACGAGCACGGCAACATCCAAAGTCCAAAGCTTGCGAAGGAGGCGCTGCAACACCGAGCCTCAGCAGGTTCGAGGGCCTGCCTTCGCCGGACTTTGAACCAATTTAACGACATCTGGAAGGCGCGCGCAACGGCCTTTCAATCAGCCGATCGCGACTATATCGGAGGCGGCGGCACGGGAACGTTCGAATACTTATGCTCGGGCGGCAAAATGAGCCGGTAGGCCCGTAACCTCGGTTCTTGCCAAGATGCCAAGAGCTCACCGCAAACGGTGCAGTGCGCGCGGCCTGGGCTTCCTTTCGCCGATATCGACTCGGCGACTTCATAAGCTGCCTGGCAGGACGGGCAAGTAGTGTCGGATATCTTCATGGAACCAGCAGGATCGATTCCTCAGGCGTTTGATTGAACGTAACCAATGCGACGCCAAGATGGCGACGCCTTTCATTTCGAGCCAACCCCGGAGTGTATGCGTCCGCCGCTGGTCCTTGCATTGGTGCGAAACACGATGTCCCAGAAAATGGTGGTCACGCCGTAATTGCAATTCTCGAAGCGATGATGCGTGAGGTGCCGCATCTTTGCGCAATACAGCCAGGAGTCCGGCTCTATCGGCCAGCGATGCACGGCATAATGGACGACGATGAAGGCGAGATAGCCCACGAGAAGTCCGGCGAAAATCGCCGACCCATCTTCCACCCCTAGGGTGCCAACCAGCAGAAGTCCGATCGGCAATGCAATGAGTGGCGTACTGAGGCTGGATCGTTCAGCGTCCGGATCGTTTGGATGGTCATGATGCAGCAGGTGAAGGCGCCGGCCCACAGAATAACGGTGGAAGGCAAATCGGTGCACCAGGTATTCCAGCAGCGTCCAGGCCGCGACCGCCATCACGACCAGATGGAGGCGATAGATGCCGGCCAGTTCCAGGAAAATCACGGCGGCAAGCGGGACCGTGACGAAGTCGCCGAAGTGTCTGATCCGCCGCATCAACCCGGCGGTCAGGCCCGCTATGATAGCCGCTCGCCTCATTGGATCACCTCGCCGCCGGGCCGCGGCTTTTCCTTCGCGCGATGGACCTGCCGAATGGAGATTTGAACAGATTTGCGTGACGAAACTGCATGCAGCATATTGGCTTTGGCTCAGCTAACGTCAGCCAGTGGGGCGGGTTCCTATCCAGGCCGCGCCAGGTCGCCGATCCGGCCTGCAAGCTGGTCACCCGAATCCCGGTCAGAACAGGAAATGAACGATGGAATACGCGCCTTACGATCTCACCCCGCGCGAGCGCTACAAGGTGCTGACGGGGTTCGTGCTGCCGCGGCCGATCGCCTGGGTGACGACGGTTGGACCCAAGGGCGTGGTCAATGCGGCGCCGTTCAGCTTCTTCAACGTGTTCTGCGAGGATCCGCCGCTCTGCATGTTTGCCGTCAACTTGAGGCCCGACGGCCGCCTCAAGGACACGTTAGCCAACATCCAGCGCACGGGAGAGTTCGTGGTTAATCTCGCCGACGAGCCATTGGCGCGCGCGATGCATGAGACCAGCGGCGATTTTCCGCCCGACATCGGCGAGCCCGGCTATCTGGGCCTGAAATTGGCGCCGTCTTCGAAAGTCGCCGTGCCGCGGCTTGCCGATGCGCCGTGGGCCATGGAGTGCAAGACCTGGAGGACCATCGATGTGAACGGCGACC
>VAZV01000151.1 GCA_005884765.1 Alphaproteobacteria bacterium | reverse complement strand
CCTGCGCGGCGCGGCGTACTTCCCGCGCGCCTCTCGGGCGAAAGTTCGGCGCCTCGCGGCCCTTGCCGAAGCTTTCGGCGGCATCCGCCAGCCGCAGGATCGGCCTGATCTGGTTGCGCAGGAACAAGACCGCGACGATCAAGAGGATCGACGAGGTGCCGACCATCCAGAACAGGAAGATCGCCGAATTCGAGGCGTAGGCCGCACTGCGCTGGGCGAAGATCTGCATCACCGCATCGTCGAGCTGGATGCGGATTTCGACGAGGTTGGAGCGGCCGACGGTATCGATCCAGAACGGCCGGCCGATCTGGCGGACAAGCTGCACCGGCAGGGTCTGGTCGAGCAGGGAGAAAAACGGCTTCGGGCCGGGCGGAGGCATATTGCCGACGGGCAGGAAGTCGACCACGAGCCCGAGCCGCTGCTGGGCGATGCGCCGCAATTGCGCGTGGTCCTTGTCCTGCGGATAGGTCTTGTAGACGTCGATCAGGCCGGCGATGTCGGCAACGACCGCCGCCGACAAATGCCGCGTCACCGTGTTCCAGTGCCGCTCCATGAACACGAACGCCACCACCGATTGCAGCACCACCATCGGTACGATCATGATCAAAAGCGCGCGGGCGTAGAGCCCGGTCGGCATCCAGCCCTTGAACGCATTGCCCATCCAGCCGTTGGCCGCGGAGACGCGCACGGCGGCGGTTCGGATCAGGGTCAGGCCGCTGTCGAGGGTGCTCATCGGGGAGGGGCCATCGGCGATGCTTTAAGGTGAAGCGACCAGGCGATAGCCGATGCCGCGCACCGCCTGCAGGAACAGCGGATTGGCCGGATCGCGCTCGATCTTGCGCCGCAGGCGGTTGATCTGCACGTCGACCGCGCGCTCGTTGACGGTGCCGTTACCGGTGAGTGCTGCGCGCGGCACGGTCTCGCCAGGGGCGACGCTAAGGATGCGCAGCATCTCGCGCTCGCGATCGGTGAGGTGGATGATCTCTTCGCCGATGCGCAGTTCGCCGCGCTCGAGATGAAATACGTAAGGTCCGAACGCGACCTGCTCCAGGGTTGCCACCGGCGGCGGCGCGCTGCGCTTGAGAATGTTGCCGATGCGCAAGGCCAGCTCGCGCGGCTCGAACGGCTTTGCGACGTAATCGTCGGCACCGATCTGCAGGCCCTCGATGCGGCTTTCCGCTTCATGGCGCGCGGTCAGCATGAGGATCGGCACCGAGGACGAGGTGCGGATGAACCGCGCCAGCTCGAATCCGGTCTCGCCGGGCATCATCACATCCAGGATCAAGAGGTCGAAGTGCAGGCCGTTGAGCTTGGCGCGGGCGTCGCTGGCGCTCATCGCGGTGGTGACGCGGTAACCCTCGGCGGAGAGAAAGCGCGACAACAGATCGCGAATGCGGCGGTCGTCGTCGACCAAGAGCAGATGCGGGGCATCGTCGGCCGGTTGCTGCGGCGTACGCGCGATTGTTGCAGCCTGGGACACGATTAATCCTTTTTGGTTGCAGGGCCGGTTTTGAAGATCGTCTCCAGCACCTTGTCGGGATCGTCGCGATCGATCATCGCGCGCAGGAAGCGCCTGACCGTCTCGGCGTCGTCAGGCGCGAGGTCGGCGAGCGCGCGGTTGATCCTCGTCGTTTGCAGGCCGGCCAGCCTGCCGACCAGCGCCTCGCCCTTGGCGGTGGCAAAAAGCAGGCGCTGCCGACGGTCGTTGTTGCCGGTCTTCTGCACGATATAGCCTTCGTCGAGCAACTGCTTGAGCACGCGGCCCAGCGACTGCTTCGTAATGCGCAGCACGTCGAGCAGGTCGGCGACCTTGAGCCCGGGATAACGGTAGACGAAGTGCAGCACCCGGTGATGCGCACGGCCGAATCCGAACGCTTCGAGCTCGTGATCGGCGTCGCCGACGAAGTCGCGGTACGCAAAGAACAGCAATTCGATGATATCCCAGCGCAGATCGCCATCCCGGACGGCCGCGGCACGCGCCTCGGCAGCCCGCGAATCGGGGCCCGATGCGTGATTCGAGAAATTTACGTCAGGCATATTGACATATCTTGAGTTCAATGTTACAAAACAGCCAGCCATTACGAAATATTAGATCGTCTTGGCCGCGACGGCGTTTCAAAACGGCTTGAGGAAGCCAAACGAGACGGCGACGTTGCAAATTGTCTACCGTGCGATTGTCGAGCGGCATATCGGCAAACATACTGGACTTCCGCATTCCGCAAAAGCATGTCGTCACGCGACATGCTGGCAGGGAGGCCAGCCTTCAAGAGGCTGGCAGGGGGCCGGTGCCAAGCATAGTAACGGCGCCTGTTCCGCGCCAATCCGGGAGAAGGCCCATGGGAGTTTCATTCGATAAGATCGACGGCGTCATCTGGTACGACGGCAAATTGGTGCCGTGGAAGGATGCCAACGTCCATGTGCTGACCCACGGGTTGCATTATGCGAGCTGCGTGTTCGAGGGCGAGCGCGCCTATGGCGGCAAGGTGTTCAAGAGCAAGGAGCATTCCGAGCGGCTGAAGAATTCCGCCAATATCCTGGATTTCGAGATTCCTTATTCCGTTGCCGAGATCGATGCCGCCAAGCAACTCGTCGTCGACAGGAACAATCTGCCCGATGCCTATGTCCGCCCGGTGGCCTGGCGCGGCTCGGAGATGATGGGCGTCTCGGCGCAGACCAACACCATTCATCTGGCGGTCGCGGCCTGGGAATGGCCGAGCTATTTCGACCCGGCCGAGAAGCTCAAGGGCATCCGGCTGAGCCTTGCCGATTACAAGCGGCCGGATCCGGCGACGATCCCGGCGCTGGCAAAGGCGGCCGGCCTCTACATGATCTGCACCATCTCCAAGCACAAGGCCGAGCGCGAGGGCTATTCCGACGCCATGATGCTGGATTGGCAGGGCCGGGTCGCCGAATGCACCGGCGCCAACATCTTCTTCATCAAGGACGGCAAGCTGCACACCCCGACCGCCGATTGCTTCCTCGCCGGCATCACGCGGGCGACCGTGATCGACCTCGCCAAACGCAGCGGCATCGAGGTGGTCGAGCGCCGCATCATGCCGGAGGAACTCGACGGCTTCTCCGAATGCTTCATCACCGGCACCGCCGCCGAAGTGACGCCGGTGTCAGAGATCGCAAAGTGGAAGTTCACGCCCGGCGCGATCTCGGAAGCGTTGATGAAGGATTACACCGCCGAGGTGCAGCCCAAGGGTAAGCAGGCGGCGGCGTAAGCATAGCCCCGCGGCACGCTCTCTTCTTGCCCTCTCCCCTTGCGGGAGAGGGTGCCCGAGTGAAACGAGGGCGGGTGAGGGGTCTCTCTCCGCGGATACAAACCCCTCATCCGTCGCGGACCACGTCCGCGCCACCTTCTCCCACAAGGGGAGAAGGGAAGTAAGCAAGGTTGCCGCCCCGCGCGTCGGCTGATACCAACGCCGCCCATGGCCGAGAAACCCAAAAAGCCGCAAAAACTCAAAGCCCGCCTGCCGCGCGGGCTGGAAGACCGTGGCCCGGCCGCGATCGCCGCGACGCGGCAGATGGTCGAGAAAATCCGCGAGGTGTTTGAGCACTACGGTTTCGAGCCCGTCGAGACCCCGGCGATGGAATATACCGACGCGCTCGGAAAATTTTTGCCCGACCAGGACCGCCCCAACGAGGGCGTGTTCTCGTTCCAGGACGATGACGAGCAATGGATTTCGCTGCGCTATGATCTCACCGCGCCACTTGCGCGTTACGTCGCCGAAAATTTCGACACGCTGCCGAAGCCGTACCGCAGCTATCGTGCCGGTTATGTCTACCGCAACGAGAAACCGGGTCCCGGCCGCTTCCGCCAGTTCATGCAGTTCGATGCCGATACGGTCGGCAGCGCGTCGCCCGCCGCCGATGCGGAGATGTGCATGATGGCGGCCGACACGATGGAAGCCCTCGGCATTCCCCGCGGCTCTTATGTGGTGAAGGTGAATAACCGCAAGGTGCTTGATGGGGTGCTTGAGTCAGTCGGAATTGGCGGAGAGGACAAGGCGGGCCAACGTCTCACGGTACTGAGGGCCATCGATAAATTTGATCGACTAGGTGAAGAGGGAGTCCGTGCGCTACTTGGTGGTGGCCGCAAGGACGAAAGCGGCGACTTCACAAAAGGTGCTGGCTTAGGAGACGATGCAATAAGTCGTGTGCTTGCCGCTACCTGCCCGGTGACAGGTACCAACGAGGAAATCGTTACAAAACTTATACTTGTTGCCAATTCCGACATTGGCAATGAAGGCATCAGCGAGCTTACGGCGATTTCTCAACTCGTTGCAGCTTCGGATTATGGTGACCGGATCAAGATCGATCCCTCCGTCGTCCGCGGCCTCGAATATTACACCGGCCCCGTCTACGAGGTCGAACTCCTCCTTGAAACCAAAGACGAAAAGGGCCGCCCCGTACGCTTCGGTTCGGTCGGCGGCGGCGGGCGTTACGATGGCCTCGTGTCGCGGTTCCGCGGAGAACCGGTCCCGGCCACAGGCTTCTCCATCGGCGTGTCAAGATTGCAGGCAGCGCTGACGATGCTCGGCAAGCTCGACACGCGCCCCGAGGTCGGCCCCGTCGTCGTCACCGTGTTCGACCGCGATCGTGTCGCCGACTACCAGAAGATGGTTGCGCAACTCCGCAATGCCAACATTCGCGCCGAGCTCTATCTCGGCAATCCCAAGAACATGGGCAACCAGCTCAAATACGCCGACCGCCGCAATTCGCCTTGCGTCATCATCCAGGGTTCGGATGAAAGAGCGCGCGGCGAAATTCAGATCAAGGACCTGATCGAGGGCGCCAGGGCTGCGGCCGCGATCGCCTCCAACCAGGAATGGCGCGAGACCCGACCTGCGCAATTTTCATGCAAAGAATACGAGATCGTCGCCAAGGTGCGTGAGGTGCTGGCGCGCCATGAGGTGAAGTGGTGATAGCATGGGCCAACATCGTCATGCCCGCGAAAGCGGGCATCCGGTACGCCCGTGACGCCGATGTGAACACGGACCGGCGCGGAATACTGGATCATCCGCTTTCGCGGATGATGACATCTGTGCAAGATGGCGTGGTGCCTCGACGTGAGGACCGGGTTTGGAAAGTAGCAAGGACAAAGGGAGTGACAAAAAATGCCTGAAATTACCGTGAACATGGCCACCGGCCGCACCGAAGAGCAGAAGGCCGGCATGATGCGCGACATTACCCAGGCACTGGTGAAGAATCTCGGCGTCGATGCGGAGGCAGTCGTGATCCAGATCAACGAGGCGCCGCTCACCCACAAGATGAAGGGCGGCAAGACCTTCGTGGAGCGCTTCGCGAAGAAGTAACGGCTGCGCATCCTTCTCCCCTTGTGGGAGAAGATGGCGCGGACGAAGTCCGCGACGGATGAGGGGTTTGTGTCCGCGGAGAGAAACCCCTCACCCGTCTTCGCTTCGCGAAGCCACCCTCTCCCACAAGGGGAGAGGGAAAGAACAAAACCCATGGGCGCACGCGATCACATCAGGATCGGCATGAGCGCCGAGCGCACCCTCGTGGTGCCGCCGGAGCGCACGGTCGGGCATTTGCTGGCGGGCATGCCGATGGTGTTTGCGACCCCGATGATGATTTTGGAAATGGAGATGACATCGGGCGATGCCATCAACAAATATCTAGCAGCAGGTTGGATCACGGTCGGCACCGAGGTCGATATCCGCCATCTCGCCGCGACCCCGGTCGGCGCCACCGTTCGAACCGCAGCCAAGGTGATCGCGGTCGAACGCCGCGTGATCCGCTTCGAGGTCGAAGCCTTCGATGACGAACGCAAGATCGGCGAAGGCCGCCACGCCCGCGGCCTCGTCAACCTGGAAGCTTTCAACAAGCGATTTGCGGCGAAGTAGCAGCGCGCTCCGACCTCATCCTGAGGGGCGGCCTACCGGGCCGCGTCTCGAAGGATGGAGATAGGCATGTGGCCATCCTTCGAGACGCCGCGCGAAAGCGCGGCTCCTCAGGATGAGGTCGGAGCAATTACTTCGCCAATTCTTTCGAACGCCGCGTCGCCGCCGCGACCGCGCGCGTCATCAACTGCTGCAGGCCGTCCGCGCCCATCAGCACTTCCAGCGCCGCCGCCGTGGTGCCGCCGGGCGAAGTGACGTTCTGCCGCAGCGTCGCCGACGCAATGTCCGAGCGATGCAGCAACTCGCCGGAGCCTGCCACCGTCTCGCGCGCCAGTTTGGTCGCAAGCTCTGCCGGCAGGCCGGCCGCGACGCCGGCACGCGCCAATTCCTCGGCGAGCAGGAAGACATAAGCCGGGCCGGAGCCGGACACGGCGGTCACCGCGTCCATCAACATCTCGTCCTCGACCCATTCCACCGATCCGATCGCGCGCAACAGCGCGTCGGCGACGCTGCGCTGCGCTGCGCTGACCTTTTTTGCCGCCACCGCAACCGTGATGCCGCGGCCGATCGAAGCCGGCGTGTTGGGCATGGCGCGCACTACGTTGCCGCCGCAGACCTCCTCGAGCGAAGCGATGGTGGTGCCGGCCATGATCGAGACCACCAGCGTCGATGAGGCCGAGAATGGCTTCAGGCTCGCGCCGGCCTCGCGGAACGATTGCGGTTTGACCGCGATCACAAGTGCTGTGATGGCACCGGCGTCCTTGGCCGAAGGATTGAGGCGAACGCCTTGTTTCGCGAGCGCGCTGATCTCGGGCGAGGGCGCGGGCTCGATTACCACGACGCGCGCGGCATCCAGCCCCTGCGCGAGCCAGCCGCTCAGCATCGCGCCGCCCATCTTCCCCGCGCCGGCGAGAGCGATGGTGCCGGTGATGTGCTTAAGTGTTTGCGCGTCGCTCATCTGCCATATCCTTGTCAATACCATAGCCCGTCATGGCCGGGCTTGTCCCGGCCATCCACGCCTTCCCTTTCTTCATCATGCAAAAAAGACGTGGATGCCCGGATCAAGTCCGGGCATGACGGCGGAGAGATGGATCGCCGCTTGTCAGACGCGTTCGTTGCGCAAAACGCGCCTTAAGCCTCGCCCTCGGTATCGAACATCGCCGCACTCATGGCCTCGGCGGTCGATTTGCCAGCCCACACGACGAACTGGAGCGCCGGGTAATAGCGTTCGCAGGCGTGGATGGCGCCACCCAGCATGCTCTCGCATTGCGCGGTCGAGGCGGTGATGCCGCCCGGCAGCACCAGGGCCTGGCGGTGCATGATCATGCCGGTGTGGGTCCAGATATCGAAATGCCCGATCCACAATTGCTCGTTGATCGCGGCGATCAGCCGCTGCACCTCGCCCCGCCGGCTTGCGGGGATCTTCATGTCGAAGGCGCAGGCCAGATGCAGCGCCTCGATCTCGCCCATCCAGGTGAAGGAGAGCTGGTAGTCGGTCCATTGGCCTTTGGAGACGATCGTGACTTCGTCGTCGCCGGAGCGTTCGAACGCCCAGTTATTGTTGGCGGCGATGTCTTCGACCACCGCGAGCGGATTGGTCCGGGAATCGATAATGCCTTCGAGCAGGGACATGCCGTCTCGACCTCTACCTTTGCACTTTGTTGATACACACGGGAGCCGCCCGGCGCGCGCGTGTCCCGCGCGTGGTTGCCGGCTGCAATCCCGTTGGAGCGGTCCGGGCTTGCCGGGATCAACTGATGTGATTTGCGGAATCCGCGCAACTGGACGCCGAGTCCGTCCACAACGAAAGGACCGCTCGTCCACAACTCATCGCCTTCATAGTTGTTAATTTGAGAACAAATCGGAATCGGATTCGTCCCGGCCCAAATCGTTACCAAATCGTTAATCGTCTTGGTCCGGGTTTCTCCGCGAAAAATCGGCCCGGAAACCCGCTGGCGGCATGGCGACACGCCGATTTCCCATGGCAAAGGCGCTTGCTGGTCCCGCCACCGTTCGTCATAATTGGCTTCAGGTTGCCCGTCCGGGCAGCCGATGTTCTCAGGGCGGGGCGAAATTCCCCACCGGCGGTAAGGGTGAGGTCGCCCAAGCCCGCGAGCGCCTTCTTCCCACTCTTGGGTTTGAGCCCAAGGAATGAGCCCAAGGAAGAAGGGTCAGCAGATTCGGTGTGAATCCGAGGCCGACGGTTAAAGTCCGGATGAAAGAGAACGGTCGCGATGCTCCCCGCGCGTTTTGCGCGTGGCGTGTCGTTCCGTGTGCCCTGATTCTGGTCCTGAAGAGGAAAGCCTGAATCAGATGTCGCAAGAACCTGAAGAAAAAGCACCCGAACTCCCCGAGCCGCCGCCGGTCGCGGAGCATCCGCGATTTACCAAACCGCAGCGTGTCGCCTTTGTGCAGTCCGCCTGGCATCGCGAGGTGATCGAGCAATGCCGCGTCGCATTCTTGGATGAGATGCAGGCGCGCCACATCGAGCGCGGTCGCATCGATGTGTTCGAGGTGCCGGGCTCGTTCGAGATTCCGCTGCATGTGCAACTGCTCGCCAAGACAAGGCGCTACACCGCGATCGTCGCGGCCGGGCTCGTGGTCGATGATGAATACATCGCCGAGACCGTGATCAAGGCGCTGATGGACGTGCAGTTGCGCACCGAAGTGCCGGTGTTCTCGGCGGTGCTGACGCCGCAGCAATTCCACGAGACCGCGGCGCATTTCGAGTTCTTCCGCAAGCACTTTGCGACCAAGGGCATCGAGGTCGCCGAAGCCTGCGCCAACACCTTGCACAGCCTGGAACGGCTGCGCGGCCAGGTCGCGGCAGGGATCGTGTAGGCGCGGCACCCCGAAGCCGTGAGGTGGGTGGGCAAAGCCAGCGGGTCGCGAATGCGCGCCCGATGACAGGCTCCGCGTGCCCACCGCACCGTCAACGCGAACAAGGTCGGCAGGCGCAAGCAGGCTTTGGACACCCTACGAAATTGGCGTCTGAAGAATGCCTCGTCATTAATATTAAGCCTTAACCAATAATTAATCATGCGTTTGCGGGCACCAAAGGCTGGGCTTAGCGTTCGTTGGAGGGCTGCTCGGCAACCAACGAATGGGTACGCGCCATGACGCATAGAATGTACGGGACGTTTATCGCGTCTCTCAGCGCAGCCGCGCTGATGCTTGCCGCGAACGAGACATTCGCGCGGTCCGGAGGCGCGGTTCATGGCGCGTTTGCCTCGACGCATGCGATTTCCCATCGGCCGCTCGCCCGATCGCTCCGGCATCACGGGCGAAACAATCTCGGGACCTTCTGGCCGGGAGTGGAGGACTACTCCTACGGGCCATCGAGTGGCGAACCCTTGGCAGACGGTACGCAACCGGCATCAGGCGATGTGCGTTACACCTATGACGTTCCCTGGGATTGGGCACATCGATATCCGCCGATTGTCACACCTTCCGATCGACCCTATGTGTCGAGCTGCCCCTCGGAGGCCGTAACGGTTCCCAGGCGGAATGGCCAAGAGCAAACCGTAAACATCATCCGGTGCTACTAATAAGACGAGATTAGACGTCGGTTGAAAACGAGAGGGGCTGTCTCGGTTGACGGCCTCTGTCGTTTCAAAAAACTGTGCGAGATGTCCGCTTCTGGTGTCTGCTCCGGGCGCGGCCACTTTCGCCAACACGTTGCGTTTCCGGGCGTCGCAGCATGGATTGTTGCTAACAAATCCGATGGACTTGGCCTAAGCTTCAGCGCAACGGATGCCGAAGACGCAGGGGCTTCGGCCGTATCGTCGATGACCGAACGATTGGTCGCCTTCGAGCTTCATATGCCTCTATGTCCAAATGGCTTAAACAGTTTCTGTTTGGGATTTGGGGTCTTCTGCTGATCCCCCTGATCGCGCCTATCCTCGATAAATGGTTGCAGGAAAACGTCTTCTCCGAGCCTAACGGTATCGCCGCGACGGTTTTTCCAAACGCCACGGCCACGACCGTTTTTAACTACCTCCTCGCACTGGGCCAACAGCGCTGGTTTAGATTTGCGTTGGTCCTTTTGACCGGAATCGTCATTGGCGTTTTGTTGGAATCGTTAAACCGGAGGTCGGACGAAAGAAAAGCTTTCGAGCTCCGAAGCCTCGGCTTCAAATTTCGCAGTCTTTCAGACAACATCAAAATTCGAACCGCGTCGTCGGGATGGCCGGACAATGTGCGTGATCTTAGACCAGCCATCCTGTCTGCCTTTATCTCCGCCAGGAAATTTGATTTGTGGGTACCGAATGAGCACGTCTACCAGTTGCCGGATGCATCATTCCTTTGTGAATACTTCAGATGTGTCGGTAAGCTTTTAGAGGATGGACACTTTGAACGAGCCAACAGTGAGGCTCTCTCCTGGAGACCATTTCTCGATAAAGTGAAGTTGTCTTGAATTTCCGTACGAGCCCCAACCAAACCAGCTATTCGATCACCTCGTCGGCGCGGGTGAGAACAGCCTCGGATATACTCAACCCGAGAGCCTTGGCCGTCCTTAGATTGATGATGAGATCGTATTTTACAGGTTGCTCTATCGGCATATCGGATGGTGACGCTCCGCGCAAAATCTTGTCAGTGAAATCGGCGGCACGCGCAAAAAGATCGGAGAAATTCGGTCCATATGAGATCAGGCCGCCGGCGTCCACGAACTCTCTAAAACCAAAGATTGTCGGGATCTTTGCGGAAGTGGCTGCTTTAATGATTTTGTCCTTATTGGCATTTGTAAGGGGCTCACTGTACACATAAAGAGCATCAGTTTGGCCCGCGAGTGTTGCCATCGTTGCTTCAATATCGTCGGCGGTTTGGATGTCGAGTACGTTGGCATCGATATTCAATTTGGCAGATGCTGTCCGGATGGCGACCCCTTCTTGCGCGTCAACGACATGGGTGTTCACCAGTGCAGCGAGACGGCGAACATTCGGAACGACCTCCCTTAGCAATTCAAGACGTTTGCTGCTGAGTTCACTAGGCTGGATGGAAAGTCCCGTCACGTTCCCACCGGGCCGGGCCAAACTCTTGACGATCCCGCCGGCGACCGCATCGCCGAAGGCGGCGGATACAATTGGAATGGCTGATGTTGCCTCCTTTGCGGCCCGAACACCGAATGCCGACGTAACAATTACGTCCACCTTTTGCTGAACGAACTCAGCAACGAATTCCCTGGTCTGTCGAATATCTCCTGCTGCCCAGCGATAGTCGATCTTGATATTGCGCCCATCCGTCCAACCAAGCTCGGACAGTCGCTGCGTGAATGCCGTTATCCATGCTCCATGAGAAGCCCGTGTTCCCGCCACGAGGAAACCGACGATTGGTGGCGTCGCCGACCGTTGGCCGAAAGCCGCCGACGAGGAGTAAGCGGCAACGCTGCCCACCAACAGAATGAACTCCCGTCGCCTCATTTATTCACCCGGCACCCAGCTCATTCTCGTTGATCAAACCACACGGAATGCCGTTCAACCAGTATAGTTTTCAGAGGATCGGCACCTTGGGATTGCCGGAATTCACATTCGCGTCGATTTTGGTGTGTCCGCAGCATGTCCGGCCAGGGGGTCTTCTCAGAAATTGCGGATGCGCAGTTTTGCTTGTTGAAGGCACCGCGGCATGGATGCGCTCGCCACCGGTCACGTTGTGGCGGCGCAGATGATCAATACCTGCACCAACTTATTTCGCGCCGACGGGCAATTCCGACATAGCCGCCATGCGCAAATTGCCCGTCGCGTTAATCCGTCGCATGCCGGCGGCATTGCCGAAGACCACAAATCAGCCTCACATTTCCCGCGTCCCGCCTCACCAAGAGGGGCGGCTCGCGATCGTCACGAAACGCGGGGCGGGATGCGATGGACGCTGGCTCACGCTGAAGACGAGAGCGTGGAGCTGCGGACGGTGAAGTCGTGTGGTCCTGACGCCCCGACGCTGGCGCCAAGTTGGCGGAAGAAATTCCGCCGATGACAGTGGCAAAAGAGCCCGGTCACTGGGGAGAGCACGAAGTAACCGTTAAAACCATTGCGCGGGGAATGCCCGGGCGATCCCGGCGTGACCGTGG
Organism: Alphaproteobacteria bacterium; assembly: GCA_005884765.1. Lineage (GTDB taxonomy): Bacteria > Pseudomonadota > Alphaproteobacteria > Rhizobiales > Xanthobacteraceae > Bradyrhizobium. Next base: position 52,524 of record VAZV01000151.1, on the reverse strand, counting down.
TGACTATGCTCGTGCGCTTTTTTGTTGCGCGCGAGGCTGCGGGCGCACCGAGCGCCCGGCATTCCCTGCGCCCTCTGCATTCAGAGGAAGGGAAATTTAAGATAAAACTCGCGCGCAGGGCGCGGCGAGATCGCGGACGTGTATCCTCTCCCTCTGCCCGCACGCGGGCGAGGTGACTCAGAACCTGTTTGAAACGAGAAGATGGGCGGCGCAAGAATAAGGAGACGATCATGACCGGGCAAAACTCATCTCACTGGCTTGGCCTGTCAGGCCGCGTCTCGGTGGTGACGGGCGGCGGTGGCGGCATCGGCCGCGCTGTCGCGGTGAACCTCGCGCAAGCCGGTGCCCGCGTCGCCGCGATCGACCGCGACGAGCGCGGCCTGGAAGTGACGCGCGCAGCGCTGCGTGAACTCGGCGACGGCCATGTGGTCGTTCGCTGCGACACCACCGGCGCGGAGAGCGTTCACGCTGCATCCGAGACAATCGAGAAATCGCTCGGACCCTGCAGCGTGCTCGTCAACACCGCCGCGGTGTTGCGGCCGGGCGGGCTCGACACGCTGCCGCTGGAGGAGTGGAACGCGGTTCTCGCCGTCAACCTCACCGGCTATTTCCTCTGCGCGCAGGCATTCGGCCGGCAAATGCGCGTGCTCGGGCGCGGCAGTCTCATTCATATCGCCTCGATCGCGGCCAGTCATGCGCAAGGCAAGAGCGGCGCCTATAGCGTCAGCAAGGCGGGTGTCGTGATGCTGTCGCGCCAGCTTGCGAGCGAATGGGGACCGATGGGAATCCGCAGCAACGTCGTCAGCCCCGGCATGGTGATCACGCCGATGAGCCAGGCCTTTTACGACACGCCCGGCGTCACCGAACGCCGCGCCGCTGTCACGCCGGCGCGACGGGTCGGGATGCCGCAGGACATCGCGGAAGCGGTGCTGTTTTTGGCGAGCGACCGATCATCTTTCGTCACCGGCGACGAGATCACGGTCGATGGCGGCTACGTGCGGACGCTGATGAACCTGGTGCCGCGCCCGGGGTTCGATTGATTGGCTTAATCGAACAAACTCGACACCGATTCTTCCGCGGCGGTGCGGCCGATCGCTTCCGCGATCAGGGTAGCGATCGACAGCGTGCGGATGTTGGGCGCCTTGACCACGGCCTCGGTCGGCTGGATCGAGTCGGTGATCACAAGCTCTTTCAGCTTGGACGAGGTGATGCGCGCAGCCGCGCCGCCGGACAAGACGCCGTGGGTGATGTAGGCGTAGACATCCTTGGCGCCGTTGGCGAGCAGCGCGTCGGCTGCGTTCACCAGCGTGCCGCCGGAGTCGACGATATCGTCGACCAGGATGCAGGTGAAGCCTGCGACATCTCCGATCACGTTCATGACCTCGGATTCGCCGGCGCGCTCGCGGCGCTTGTCGATGATGGCGAGCGGGGTATTGATGCGCTTGGCAAGCCCCCGCGCGCGCCCCACGCCGCCGACATCGGGCGACACCACCATGACCTTGGTGAGGTCGAAACGCTCCTTGATGTCGCGCACCATCACGGGCGCGGCGTAGAGGTTGTCGGTCGGAATGTCGAAGAAGCCCTGGATCTGCTGGGCATGCAGGTCGAGCGTCATGACGCGGTCGGCGCCGGCATGCGTGATCAGGTTCGCGACCAGCTTGGCCGAAATCGGCGTGCGGGAGCCGGATTTGCGGTCCTGCCGCGCATAGCCGAAATAGGGCACCACGGCGGTGATGCGGCGGGCCGACGCCCGGCGCAGCGCATCCGTGATGATCAGAAGCTCCATCAGATGGTCGTTGGCCGGATACGACGTCGACTGCAGGATGAAGACGTCCGAGCCGCGGACGTTTTCCTGGATTTCGACGAAGATCTCCATGTCGGCGAACCGCCGGACCACCGCCTTGGTCAGCGGCAAATTGAGCCCGCCGGCGATGGCCTGCGCCAGCGCGGGATTGGCGTTGCCGGCGACGAGCTTGATGGCGCCGTTCTTGGCCGACATCGAGGCTTCTCCCCGTGTCTTGCTGGATACGACGTTCAGCATATCGGGTTTTCCTGCGGAACCGGCTTAAATCAACGAGCGAGGAGATATCAGGCGGGTGGCCGCGCTGGCAACCCACTCCGGGGGGTTTTGAGGGGTTTTCCTGCGCAAAACCCTGAGTCCGGACAGGGATTTGTGGGGTGGTTACCGGTCGGTGTAACCGAGTGTGCTGACGCGGTAGCCGCCGGAAGCGGGCGAAGGCGCCTCGGCGCTCGCCACCGCAGGCCCCTGCTTGCCTAGGCCGGGCGCCGGTTGTGGGGTATCGGGCGTTCCCTGGATCATGCTGGTCAAGCCGCTCAGTCCGGCCTGCGCGATCTTTCGCAGCACGAGGTCGTCAGCCGCAGCCCAGGGTTCGCGCAGCGCGTCGCGGCCGCCCTTGCCGGCTGGCTCCTCGCCGGCAAGCCGCAGCGCGCGCTGCTGGTCGCGGTCATAGACGTCCCAGACCCACGCGATCACGGCTTTGCCGCGAACGGTTTGGGCCGAGAGGTAGCTGCGCACACGGTAGGCGGCCGCGCTTTCGCGCGAGACGACGGCGAGGCTGCGCAATTTGGTTTCGCTGTCGAGCACGCTCACCATCCGATCGAACACCGGCGGCGGCGGACCGTCGATCGATTCGAACGCGATGGTGGGGCTGTCGCCGCCGGCCATCGCGAACGAGCCGCTCGCAGCACCGTTGCCGGCGCAGCCACCGAGCGCGCAAGCCGCCGCCAGCAGGAGCGTGGCCACGGATGCGCGAAGGGGCGTCCGGCTCGCCCGGACCGCAATGATTGACGCGTCCCTCATTGCCTCCTGCGATATCGTTAATATGCATTAACGTCTAGGGCAGGATGGACACGAACGCCGGGCGAAATTGTTCGATGCCGCCTTCAATTTGCCTCAAGTCGAATCCGTCAGGGCTCCAGCGCGATGGCGTGAACATGCCGCCCATAGTCCGGCTCTTTGCGATGCACCGAGCGGCGGTAGCTGAAAAAGCGCTCGTCGGAATAGGTGTCGGCGCCGACGTCGTCGATCATCAGGACGCCGGCGTTTTCCAGCCGCATCCGGATGAAGCCGGCGAGGTCGAACATCGCGTGACCCTCGCGCGGCGACGGCACGAAGAACACAGCATTGTCGGCTTCGGCGTCGATGAAGCGTTCGACGAACTCGCTGCCGACCTCATAAGATTGCTGGCGGATCATCGGGCCGATCGCGGCGACCATGCCGCCTCGCTCGGCGCCGAGCTTTTCCATCGCGTCAATGGTGGATTCCAGAATACCCGTCAGCGCGCCTTTCCAGCCGGCATGCGCCGCACCGATCACGCGCGCGTTGGGATCGGCCAGCAAGATCGGTCCGCAATCGGCCGCGGTGACGCCGATGGCGATGCCCTCCGTCCGTGTGACGATGGCATCGGCGCGCGGCCGCGATGCGCCCGCCCACGGCCCGCTTGCGACCACGGCGTCCGGCGAGTGGATCTGGTGCACGCTGAGAAAATGATGCGGCGCAACGCCCATCCGCTCGGCCATCCGCCGGCGATTTTCCGTGACATTTTGCGGGTCGTCGTTCGAGCCCAGCCCGCCATTGAGGTCTGCGTAAATCCCACTGGAGACGCCGCCGTCGCGCGTGAAGAACGCGTGGCGGAGGCCGGGAATTGCCGAAAGCAGCGACGAGTCCAAGGTCATGGTAACACTTCTCCGGTGCCTGCCCGCTTCTCGTCGCCAAAGCCTGCGAGCGAGGTGAGATTTGGCTCCGAGATCGCCAGTACCTTGAACATCGAGCCCATGCCGCCGCGGCCGCTGTCGGTCAGCCGCTTCAGCGCGGCGGAAATGGCCTCGGAGACTTCATGGGTGGCCTTCGCCATCAAGGTTACCGCGCGGGTTTCGATGCCGAGCCGCTTCAAGAAATCGCCCTGCGTGGCCGGGCCATGAACCCGCGCGCCCAAATCTTCCGCAGCGCGCGCGAGCGCCTGAAAATCGACGTGCGCGGTGACGTCGGCTTGGCCGGGGGCTTTCAACGGATCGGCAAAGCTGTGGCGGGCGATGGCCTGGAATGTCTCGCCGGCGTCGCTGCGCAAATGACCATAGTCGATGATCAACGCCGCGCCGTCCTGATCGCGCACCCGGGTCGCGATCTTCATGATCTCGGCGTCGGGCCGCCACTCGAACACGGCGCCGACGGGTGCGGCGCGCACCAGCGGCGGCAGCAGCACCTCGAAGCGGGGGATCGGCTCGGGCGCGGCAGCGAATATCAGCTTGCCGCTGTCGTCGAGATCGACGACGCGCTCGTGCCAGCCGGTATGCCGCCGCACCGCCTGGTGGATCGGCAGCACGTCGAAATATTCGTTGGCGAGAATGACCGCCGGGCCTTCGGGGATATCGTCGATCGTATCGTGCCAGTCGATGTTGCGCGCGCCCGACAATGCCGCCTTCTGCTTCTCGCGCAGCACCGGATTGATCTCGACCATGTGGATGCTGAGCGACTGAAAGAGCGGCGGCAGCACCCGCAGCGCGCGCAATGCGTCGGCCATCATGGTGCCGCGGCCGGGCCCGAGCTCGACCAGCCGCAGCACCGGCGGCGAGCCGATCGCTTTCCAAACCGATGCCGTCCACAGCCCGAGCAGTTCGCCGAACATCTGGCTCACTTCGGGCGCGGTGATGAAATCGCCCTCGCGGCCCAATGGATCGCGCGACACGTAATAGCCGTGTTCGGGATGCGTCAGGCACAGCTCCATGTATCGCCATACCGGCATCGGACCGGACGACTTGATCAGCTTCTTGATCTCCGACTGCAGCGGCGAATATTCGGACACGGCCTGCCTTGAACCGACTTAACGACCTGTAACTGACTTGACTATCTGCGGCGGCGCCCGGCGTCGCCATGCCATAACAATAATGATCGCGCCGGCAATAACCATGGGCACCGACAGCAACATCCCCATCGTGAGCCCGCCCCACAGGAATCCAAGCTGCGGATCAGGCTCGCGGAAATGCTCGCCGAGGATGCGTGCAAGCCCGTAAATCGCAATGAAGCTGCCGAGGATCAGGCCCGGCCGCTTCAGCGCGCCGAGCCGGATCATCACGGCGAGAATCGTAAACAGGAGAATGCCCTCAAGTCCCGCTTCATAAAGCTGGCTTGGATGGCGCGGCAGCGGCCCGCCATTCGGAAAGATCATCGCCCAGGGCAGGTTGGGGTCGGCCGGACGTCCCCACAATTCGCTGTTGATGAAGTTGGCAAGCCGTCCCAGGAACAAGCCGATCGGCCCGACCGCGGTCGTGATATCGCCAAGCGACAGGATAGGAACGCCGTAGAGCCGGCAGAACAGGATCACCGCGGTGACGCAGCCGAGAAAGCCACCGTGAAACGACATGCCGCCCTTCCACAGTTCGAAGATCTCCAACGGGTGCTCGACGAAGAACGGCAAGTTGTAGAACAGCACATAGCCGGTACGGCCGCCGAGGATGATGCCGAGCGTGACCCAGAGGATGAAGTCGTCGAGCTGCGGCAGCGAGATCGGCGCCGGGCCGCCCCACAGGTTTTCGTTCCTGAGCAGCGAGCGTGCGTAGATCCAACCCAGCACGATGCCGCCGATATAGGCCAGCGCATACCAGCGGATTGCGATCGGCCCGATCGCAATCGCGATCGGATCGAACACGGGAAAGGCGATCAGGAGAAAGGGCATTACGCCTTCTGGTCATTGCGGAGGTTGCGGCGATAGAGCGCGAGCAGCCGTTCCCAATGCCGTTCGGCGGCGTCGCGGTGGTAGACCGGGCGCTTCGGAAACGCAAAGCCGTGATGGGTGTCGGGATAGATTTCGACCTCGGCGTTGGCGCCTTTCATGCTTGTCTTGACCTTCTCGATGATTTCCACCGGTGCATAGATGTCGGTCTCGGCGCAGCCGAAATAGAGCTCGGCCTTGGTCTTGCCCGCAGCGAGATGCGGACTGTCGGGCTGCTCGGTTGCCAGATGTGTGCCGTAGATCGAAGCCGCGGCCCTGACGCGGTCGGGAAAATGCGTCGCCGCGTTGATCGCATAACGTCCGCTCATGCAGTAGCCGACGGTGCCGACGATGCGCGTGTTCGCCGCCGGCTGGCTTTCGGCATAGGCGAGCAGGGCGCTTGTGTCTTCCATGACGAGGGGAATGTTGATCGAGGTCATGTACCCGAACATCCGCTTGCGCTCGGGCGCTTCCGGGTCTGGCGGAATCGGCCCCAGTTCCATGACGCCTGAGCGGTAATAGAGGTTCGGCAGCATCACGTAATAGCCTGATGTGCCGAGCCGGCGCGCCATGTCGCGCAGTTCTTCGCGGATCGCCGGCGCGTCCATGTAGAAGATGACGACGGGAAAGGGTCCACCGCGCTCCGGATGGGTGACGAAGGTGGTGGTATGGCCGTCCTTGGTGGGGATTTCGATCTGCTGGTCGATCATGGCGCGTTTTCTTCGTGGCGGTTTCGATTTCGCGTTTGAGCGTTCAATACGATCGCAAGGAAACCAGGACATGACAAGGCAACTTGCCGGGAGCCCTTGAACCGCACGGTTGGGATCGCCATTCTTTCTTGGCGCACCAGCGCATAGCCGAGCGGAGATTTCGCATGACCCAGACCACCAACCGGTTTTTCGACGAGATCGGCCGCTTGATGAACGACGCCGCGGGCGCCGCCCAAGGTGTCAAGCGCGAGGTCGATACGCTGGTCCGTAACCAGGCCGAAAAAATCCTGCGCGACCTCGACATGGTCAAGCGCGAGGAGTTCGAGGCGGTCAAGGACATGGCGCGGCTGGCGCGCGAGGAAAACGAGACCTTGAAGGCGCGCATTGCCACGCTCGAGAGCAAACTCGGCGTTTCCCCCACGGCGCCTGACACTGGCAGCCTGAAGACGGATGGCTAATCGCCCCCTCCGATGACCCGGCGCGATCTGCCGGTTACTGCCTTCAAATCTCAGCAGGCATGGGATGCGTGGCTGAGCTCGCAGCCGGCTCAGTCGAAGGGTCTGTGGCTGAAGCTCGCGAAGAAGTCATCTGGGATAGCCAGCGTCTCACGGCAGGAGGCGGTCGATACGGCCCTTTGCCATGGCTGGATCGATGGCCAACTCGACAGTTTCGATGACAAATATTGGTTGATCCGCTTCACGCCGCGTCGATCCACCAGCAAATGGTCGGAGAAAAACCGCGCCCGGGCGCTTGAGCTTGTCAAATCTGGGCGAATGCGACCTGCGGGATTAAAGGAGGTCGAACGCGCGAAAAAGGATGGCCGATGGGAAGCCGCTTATGCTGCCCAGAGCACGGCGCAGGTTCCAGACGATCTGCGCGCCGCTCTGGCGAAAAACAAAACGGCAAGGAACTTGTTCGAAACCCTCGATAGCAGGAACCGCTTCGCGATCCTCATCGCATCCACACCGCCAAGAAAGCGGAGACCCGGACGGCCCGTATCGAGAAATTCGTTTCGATGCTAATCGAGGGCAAAACCATCTATCCGCAGAAATCCAGGCGTTGACGATGCTTGCTCGGGACCGAACCGGCCCAAAACCTCAAAAATTCCGTTCATTTCCTTGTCATTTCCGCCCTTTGGAGCTAAAAGCCCGCCACGTCCGCAGCCCCCGCACCCCTGGAGGCTTGCTGCGGGCAGCGAATGGGCCGCGCTGCGGCCTTTAACTTTTTGAAAACAAGGACTTAACACGATGGCGACCGTCAAGGAATTGAAGGCGACAGCACGTCCGTCAGTCGGCAAGGGGGCCGCACGGGCCGAGCGTCGCGCCGGGAGAGTGCCCGGAGTGATCTATGGCAACAACCAGCCCCCCACGCCGATCTCGGTCGACGATATCGAACTGCGCCAGCGCATCCTGGCCGGCCGGTTCCTCACCACGATCTACGACATCGATCTCGAGGGCAAGAAGCACCGCGTGATTCCGCGCGACTTCCATCTCGATCCCGTGCGCGATCTTCCTGTTCATGTCGACTTCATGCGGCTCGGCGAAGGCGCCACTATCCGCATCAGCGTTCCCCTGCACATCCAGCGGGCGGATGCCTCGCCCGGCGTCAAGCGCGGCGGCACCGTCAACATCGTCACCCATACCCTCGATCTGGAATGCTCGGTCGATAATATTCCGCAATATATCGATGCCGACGTCAGCGGTCTTGAGATCGGCCACTCGTTGCACCTGTCCGACATCAAGCTGCCATCAGGCGTGAAATCATTGGCGCGCGAGGACATTACGCTGGTGACCATTGTGCCGCCGTCGGGCTACGCCGAAGAGCAGAAGGCGGCGGCTGCCGCGGCTGCCGCTGCTGCTACCGGTGTGCCGGCGCCTGGCGCGGCTCCAGCGCCTGGCGCAACAGCGGCTCCAGCGGCTGGCGCACCCGCGACCGGTGCTCCGGCGGCAGGTGCTGTGGCGGCCCCGGCGGCCGGTGCGAAAGCGCCCGCCGGCGGCGGCGACAAGAAGAAGTAAGTAAGCCGCGGGATGCCGCGTCATGCGACTGTTTGTGGGACTCGGCAATCCCGGCGCGAGATACGCGCGCAACCGGCACAATATCGGCTTCTTGGCCGTTGAAGAGATTGCGCGGCGTCATGGTTTCGCACCATGGCGCCGCCGCTTTCAGGGCGAGACCTCGGAAGGCGCGCTGGATCGCGAGCGGGTGATCCTGCTTCGCCCGTCGACCTACATGAATGATTCCGGCCGCGCGGTTCAGGAAGCCGCGAACTTCTTCAAGCTTGCCGCTGGCGAGATCACCGTGTTCCAGGACGAGCTCGAATTGCCGCCGGCGAAGGTGCGGGTCAAGGTCGGCGGCGGCATCGCCGGTCATAACGGGTTGCGCTCGATTTCCTCGCATATCGGCAACGACTATCGCCGGGTGCGGCTCGGGATCGGTCATCCCGGCATCAAGGAATTGGTGCACAGCTACGTGTTGTCCGATTTCGCCAAGGACGACGGCCCGTGGGTGACGGCCCTGTGCGAGGCGATCGCCGATAACGCAGGCCTGCTCGCCACCGATCGCGATTCGACGTTCCAGAACAAGGTGCATTTGGCGATGCAGGCGAAGGGATTTTTCGACAGAGATGATGGCGGCGCCGCACCATAAAGTGTGCCCGTCACAAATTTACTCGCTGCGGTGCCGCGCGAAGGATCAGGACAAATTATGGGATTCAAATGCGGGATCGTCGGATTGCCCAATGTCGGCAAATCGACGCTGTTCAATGCGCTGACGGAGACCGCGGCGGCGCAGGCGGCGAATTATCCGTTCTGCACTATCGAGCCGAATGTCGGTGAGGTCGCGGTGCCCGATCCCCGGCTCGACAAGTTGGCGGAAGTCGGAAAGTCCGCGCAGATCATTCCGACCCGGCTGACCTTTGTCGATATCGCAGGGCTTGTCCGCGGCGCCTCCAAGGGCGAGGGGCTTGGCAACCAGTTCCTCGCCACCATCCGCGAGGTCGATGCGATCGCCCATGTGGTGCGCTGCTTTGAGGATTCCGACATCACCCATGTCGAAGGCAAGATCGCGCCGCTCTCCGACATCGAGACGATCGAGACCGAGCTGATGCTCGCCGATCTTGAAAGCCTGGAAAAGCGCGTCGACAATCTCGCCAAGAAGGCCAAGGGTAACGACAAGGACGCCAAGGAACAGCTCGATCTCGTCAACCGCGCACTGGTGTTATTGCGCGAGGGCAAGCCGGCGCGGTTGCTGGCGCGCAAGCCAGAGGAAGAGCGTGCTTTCGCCATGCTGGGCCTCTTGACGTCCAAGCCCGTGCTTTACGTCTGCAATGTCGAGGAAGCTTCCGCCAGGGAAGGCAACGGCTTTTCCAGGCAGGTGGTCGAGCGCGCCAAGGAGGAGAATGCGGTCGCGGTGGTGATCTCCGCCAAGATCGAATCCGAAATCGCGACCCTGTCACGCGAGGAGCGCGCGGAATTCCTGGAGACGCTCGGGCTTGAGGAAGCCGGTCTCGACCGGCTGATCCGCGCCGGCTATCAACTGCTCGACCTTATCACCTATTTCACCGTCGGGCCGAAGGAAGCCCGCGCATGGACCATCCATCGCGGCACCAAGGGCCCGGCCGCCGCTGGCGTCATCCATACCGATTTCGAAAAGGGTTTTATCCGCGCCGAGACGATCGCGTATGACGACTATGTTTCGCTGGGCGGCGAGGCCGGCGCGCGCGACGCCGGCAAGTTGCGGCTGGAAGGCAAGGAGTATGTCGTCGCCGACGGCGACGTCATGCATTTCCGTTTCAATAATTAGCGGATTCCGCCCTGGTCGCGAATCGCCCCCAGATGCTCGTTGATGCGGAACACAATCAGGATGAATTCCGCGACGATACGCGAAAACACGATGCCGACGACGATGCTGGCGATCGAGGAGAGCAGCACCAGAAATCCGCCGAACGGGCTGATCGCCATCGCCGCCAGGCCTGAGAAGATGCCGGATAGGCCGAACAGGCAGATCAGCGCGATCACCAGCCAATAGAACGTCTTGATGATGGTCGGCGTGATGAACCGGTCCCACTGAAACAGGTCCTGAAATTCAAACATCGTTGTCCCCCAGCAGATATGAGCCCCGTATGTAGCACGAGCCATGCGCGCGCCTGGGTTGAGATTGCCGCAAAGTGCGGCCACAATCGGGCCTCGTCTCCCACTAACCACAATCATGACCCTGACTTTCGAAGATTTTCCGCCCGGCCGTCTCGGCACATTCGGACCGCGCCACGTCACGCGCGAGGAAATGCTCGCCTTCGCCGCTGAATTCGATCCGCAGCCGATGCATCTGGATGAGGAGGCAGCGAAGGCCTCGATGCTGCAAGGCCTCTCGGGCTCGGGCTGGCACCTCTGCTCAATCATGATGCGGATGATGTTCGACGGCTTCATCGGCCGCACCGCCTCCATGGGCTCGCCCGGCGTCAACGAGGTCCGCTGGCTCACTCCCTTGAGGCCGGACGACAATCTGATGCTCGAGGTCGACGTTACCGAGGCGCGGCTGTCCAAAAGCCGGCCGGAGACCGGGATCGTGACGCTCAAGGGCGCGGCCCGTAATGCCGGCGGCGAGGTGCTGTGCGAGATGATCTCGCCGATCATCGTGCGGCGGCGCGAGGGCCGCGCCTGATGCGCTTCTTCGAGGAGATGGCGGTCGGGCAGCGGCGTGAACTGGGATCGTTTACCTTCACCGCCGAGGCGATCAAGAAATTTGCCGCGCAATTCGATCCGCAAGCCTTCCATCTCGACGAGGAAGCGGGCCGCAAATCGCTGTTCGGCGGGCTCGCCGCCTCGGGCTGGCACGTCGGATCGGTCTGCATGAAGCTTCTGGTCGAAGACACCCAGCGCCAGGCAAGGGAGGCCACCGCCCGCGGTGTGGAGGTCGCGGTGTGGGGGCCATCGCCCGGGTTTCGCGAATTGCGCTGGATCAGGCCGGTGCTATCGGGCGATACCATCAGCTTTGCCAGCGAGATCGTCAGCAAGCGGACGTCCGACACGCGCCCCCAATGGGGCATCGTGCAGGCTCGCAACACCGGCACCAACCAGCGCGGCGAATTGGTGTTCTCGCTGCTCGCCACCGCCTTTGTGCCGCGGTGAGGCGCTGCCTGAGATGGCCGGCTTCGGGTCGAATCCCCAAGGCCATGACGGAGTATTAACCAGGCCCTGTTCGGAACGGTTTTTGCTAACGCATTTTGAACTTTGTGCCTGCCATAAGCTTCCCGGGGAAAATCTGGACGGGGGACGATCATGGCAGACCGTAGCGGCCTGAAACTGGTGGGCTTTATCTTCGCAACCGTGACGCTTGCGGTGATGTTGACGACGACAATGGTGGTCAAGGGTTACGCCGACGGCTCCTATTCGCTGGATGCCGCGCTGATCGAAGGTCAATAGCTCAGGCTTTGCTAACCCTGCAACGCGAATAGCGGATCGCTGTCCGCCGCCGCGGTCAGCGGCTGTAGAGCAGAGCGAGCACCGCCACCGTCAGAAGCAGCAGGCCGAAAAACCTGATCATGAGAGTGCTCATCCGGTGCGGCGAGGCGCGCAGCGGCATCGGATTGGTATCGTCGGGCCGGATGCTTGCCATCTCGATGTTCCCCCGGATTTGCGCTGCCCTGTGCGGCGGCCGGCTGTTGGTCGCAAGCGCCGCCCGCAACGTTCAAGCCGATATCGATCTTCCGTCATGCCCCGCGCAGGCGGGGCATCCAGTACGCCGTGCCATTCGTGAGAATCGAGACACTGACGATTACTGGATCACCCGCTTTCGCGGGTGATGACATCTACATTTATCGAACAGAACCGCCGCGCTTCCTTGGCCAGGGAAGGCGGCGGCTTAAGATGTCGGCAATGATTGGAGGATTAGCCGTTGCGCAGTCCGTCCGCGGTGCGCTTCCACTGCGTCACATTGTCGGCGATCATGCGCGTGGATTTCATCGCGGCCTGGCTGAGCTGGGCGTAGCCCGAGATCTCGCGCTGGACGCGCTGGCCCTCGGCATGCAGCAGGTCGCGCAAGCCCTCGAGTTCGCCGATCAGCTTTTCGATTTCAGCGAGCGAGGTACCGGCGACGCGCTGGATCAGCGAGTTGACGCTGTTGACGGCGTTTTCCTGGTTCGGCTCGAGCGGCTCGCCGTTGGCGACGACCGGCGGCCGGCGCAGATAGGCGATGTCGTTACGCACGAAATCACGAATGCCGGCTTCGACTTCCGACACCGCCTCGAGATCGGTATCCACTTCAGCTGTTTCAAGTTGTTCGGAACGATTGATAGCGTTCATCGGCTATTTCCTTGTTTTCGCATGTGAAGCGAGCGCGGAAGTCCCCCGCACGACGACGTTAAGTGACGCTATCAGGGCTGCCGATTTTGACCGCATCGCGGCCAATATGCGGCGATTCACCGACATACCCGCACGTCTTCTGGGCAAGTCTTGCTGGTGAACCTTCGTCAGCCGACGCGCTTTGCGTCATCGCGACTACGGGTCATGGCGGATCGGCTCGCGCTCGATGGCGATCGCTGCGTCGCGCAACGCCAGCACGCCGAACAGCAGCGCGCCGCCGAGGCCGCCGATGATGGCGCCGAGCGGCATGAAGGTGAAGAACACCAGCATGCCGCTGTAGCCTTCAAGTCCCGTGGTCTTGAAGATCTCGACCCAGGCAAGCCCGGCCCCGATGCCGAGCGCGGCGCCGCCCAGCGCGCCCAAAATCAGACCCAACACGACAAGCAATGCGATTTTCATGGAGGATAGAGCGCCTGTCGAGGCCCGGAAATTAGCCTCGTGATGGGTCGCCACGGGCGAGGATCAGGTTCAACCGGGAACGGTTGTCATGACGCGTTTCGAGCTCAAATTCCGCCGGGCTTGCCGGTCAGCGCCTCCGCGACATCGCGCTCCAGGATCTGCTGCACCAGATCGAAGGAATCCAGGATCTCGCGGATCTCGGTGATCAAGCCGTCACGCAGGGTGTAAAAGGCGGCGAGATCGAATTGCACGATCCGCTCGTTCTCGCTCTTGCGGAAGAACACGCGGATCAGCGTCGCGATCTTGTCGCCGTCGGCGACGACGATCGGCACCTCGTAGCGCATGTCGGAATAGCGGGCGTGGATCGTCTGCCACATCTTCCGCACCTCGGCCTTGCCGTGATGGCCGCCCATATGCGGCAGGATGTCCACCGGCGCGTTGGCGAGGAAGCTGACGTCGTCGCTGCACCGCGCCAGCGCGCCTTCGGTATCGCGCGCGTAAAACGTCTCGAGAAAATTCAATACGCGCTGCCGGTTGAGATCCTCGGCCATTTATTTTCTCCGCCGGTCGGGCCCGACTCGCATCTACCGGTTGCATTGTGAACGGAATCGCGCCGCGATCAATCGGCAAAAAGATTTGTCATCGCAGGCCACCAGGTCTCGAAGAAATCATGCTCGAACCACAGAGCTTTCCTCAAGGCGCGGAGGAACCGGATCGCGGGTGACGCGATCGTTCGGATCGCCATTTGAGGATGTTCGAAACGGGCTCGCGAGCGCATGAGTCGGGTGGAGGGAACCTGTCCTCGATTTAATGAAACATCTCCCGTGCCCTGCGGTTTGGTCAACAGGTTCACGAAATCGGCGGCGCCGGCGTTGTCAGACCGGCAACGTTGGGCGCCGTCGGGCGGGTGGGGGCGCTTCCTTAATCCTCCCGGGCGAAGCGCGTCCCCACCCCGTTATTTGCCGCCGCGCGTTGAAAACGCGAAGCCCATCGCCGCAAGGCGCTTCGCTTATATCGACTTCACGTTTCAAACAGCCAATTTCTTCTGATGTCATCGCCCGGCTTGACCGGGCGACCCAGTATTCCAGAGACGCCGGTGATTGAATCGAGAAGCCGCGGCGTACTGGATGCCCCGCCGGAGCCTGTCATCGGGCGCGCATTCGCGCGACCCGGTGGCGGGGCATGACAGCGCAGGGACATGCGTTCTCGATCTCGCGGGCGCAATGCCCCGAGCCGTGCAAACCACTCGCCTCGAAAAGGAGGGCGTGGGGAACACCGGGTGCCCAATGCACCCGCAGCCTCGCGTGCAACAAGCAGAAAGCACACGAGCGTCGTCACCACAGGTCCACCGCTCTCACCCGGCGTTCCCACACGCAATGGTTTTAACGGCTTATAGCGCGCTCTCCCCGGCGACGAATTCGTCTTGTCACCGTCGTTGGCGAATGAGCGGCATGCCCGCGCCCGGTTGGGCCGACTTGCCTCCGCCAACTTGACACCAGCAACGGGTGCCAGGACCACACGCTTTTGCCGTCCGCGAGCAACATCTGTCGTCCGCGCGCCTTCGATTGCTCACAGGCCCATGAAGACCCGCCCTGCGATCCCATTGCGCGCCCGACGCTGCCGCGTCCACCGCATCTCGTGCCCAACGTCCGTGACGATCGCGATACGCCCCTCGTGAGGGCCGAGACGGGCGAATCTGTAGAGATGATTTGCCCGACGCCGAAAGCGAAATATTTTTGCAAGGGGGGACTGGACAGGTAGAATCACGTTGATCCCACGGGCGAATTTTCTGTTTGCGCGCACGCCGCGCGAGGGCAAAAATCATGGGTGTTTGGCTCAGCCGTCGGCGGATAAAAATTCCAATGCTTTCTCTCGTGACGGGAAACGGCCCAGCTCGCGATAATCGGGCTCGTGTTCCGCCGTCTCGGGCGACCAAAGCACGACGAACTCCTTGCCTTCCTCTTCAATCAACGTGGTGAGCTCCTCGCTCTTGTACGGAGTCATGTCCCGCATGCCGCAATGCGGGCACGTATCGTCGCACGTGCAGGACCATTCGTCGGCCCATCGGCGCCTGCAACGCTCACATTTGTACAAGTTGAGAAACCAGGCCATGCGGGTCTCCTAGGATCGCAAACGATAGTTTCCACGCGAGACGAAATCAATAAATCCGCGATCACGCAAATATTGAAGCTGCTGACGTATCTTCGGCTTGATGTTCTGGTTGCCGGGATAGAGATCGCCGAGATGCCGCTCGAAAGCGTAGACCTCGTCAAGCGTGAAGTCTCGCTTGCCGAGCGATTCCACGCACTTGATGACATCGAGCAGCCAGCCCCGCGTCTCCGGAGATTCATTTCTGAGAAAAAGCGTCCTTTGCCATTCTGCGAGAACGAGCTCCTTCTCCCGAACCACGCTACCCCGAACGATGTGAATTTTGCCGGATTCCGGAACGCGGCTGAGCAGGATGTTCGATCCAATCCAGCCGGCGCGGCGCGCAGTGATAGCCAGCGGCTTTCGTTCCTCGATAATCTCGCGGACAAAAAAATGTTTTGGCACGATGAAAAGATTAACCACCGCGAGCGACTTGAGATCGTAGTTCATCAGGAACAGATTCGGATTGTTGCTTGCTGCGAGACGGTCGCACTTCGTCTTGAATGCGCCGTCCACAACCCGCGTTCCGAATTTTCCCTTTTGGCTCTTTAGTTCGAATTCCTCGTTGCATGACGTGCAGAGGAAATCCGCAAGCGGACTGTTGTTGGGGAAGGAAGAAATCTTCGCGTTGCCGCAATGTGGGCAGTAGGCCCAGGCGCTGACCCATGCCTCGGTCCATGCGCGGGCACTTTGCGAGCCGCTGGAATACGCCGATTGGGATTCTTCGAAGCCGAGTTTCATCAGGCGGGTGTAACCGAATTCGCTCGAATTGCTAGCTTTGCAAGTTCGGGCGACTCTAGATCACATCGTTCAGGATCATCCACCCCGCTAGCCAGATGACAAAACCGGTGACGGCGCCGAGAGCCGCGCCGGCGAGGCGATGGGTAGGCCATAACAGCGCGCCGGGAATTCCGCCCAACGCCAAGCCGGGACTGCCGAGCAACAGCGCGATCGCGATCAGGCTGATCGGATCGTTCAGGATGCCGATGTCTGACACCGGCGGTTCAGCGCTTCTTCCATCCACCCCTATGCCCCGGCGCGCCGCCGCTGGAGCGGGGGGCGGGGCCGAATTCGGGGCCGGACTGGCGCGAGTCGGTTGGCTGGAAGATTTTGCTGCCGGTGCCCGCGCTCTCGTCGCGCGGAGGTTTGCGCGCGTTCGTGCGGCCGGCCCGATAGGGCAGGGATTCCGGGCCGTGCATTTCGTCGAGATGGGGTTTGTGGATTTTGGAGGTGGCGGAGGCACCGCCCGTGGGGCGCCCCTCACCCCGACCCTCTCCCCGCGAAGGGCGGGGCGAGGGGGAAGACGCACCGCCGCGCTTTTTCAGCGCGGCTGCCGGCAGATTCGCGGCATCGCCGTACTTCCTGGTGCCGGCATAGGCGCCGGCCTTGGTCTGTACCGTGCGCTGTTTGACGGAGGGATCGTCGACCACGGCCATTTCGGTGGCGCGCAGGCGTTTGACTTCGTCGCGCAATCTTGCCGCTTCCTCGAAATTCAAATCGGCGGCGGCCTCGCGCATCCGGGTTTCGAGGTCGGACAACACCGCCTCGAAATTGTGTCCGATCGAGATCACGTCGTCGGCCATGCCGCCGTCGCCGATCTCGACCAGCACATGGTCGCGCTCGTAGACGCTGTTCATGATGTCGTGGATCGAGCGCTTGATGCTCGCCGGCGTGATGCCGTTGGCGCTGTTGTACTCGACCTGCTTTTCGCGGCGGCGGTCGGTCTCGGCGATGGCGCGCTGCATCGAGCCGGTGATCGCATCGGCATAGAGGATCACCTTGCCGTCGACATTGCGCGCGGCGCGGCCGATGGTCTGGATCAGCGAGGTCTCGCTGCGCAGAAAGCCTTCCTTGTCGGCATCAAGAATTGCCACCAGCGCGCATTCGGGAATGTCGAGGCCCTCGCGCAACAAATTGATGCCGACCAGCGCGTCGAACGCGCCGAGGCGCAAGTCGCGGATGATCTCGATGCGCTCGATGGTGTCGATATCGGAGTGCATATAGCGCACCCGGATGCCCTGCTCGTGCAGATATTCGGTGAGGTCTTCCGCCATCCGCTTGGTCAAGACCGTGATCAGCGAGCGATAGCCGGCCGCAGCGGTTGCGCGGACCTCGCCGACGAGATCGTCGACTTGCGTGCGCGCCGGGCGGATATCCACGGGAGGATCGATCAGGCCTGTGGGGCGGATCACTTGTTCTACGAACACGCCGCCGGATTCGTTGAGCTCCCAGCCTGACGGCGTCGCCGACACCGCGATCGATTGCGGGCGCATCATGTCCCATTCCTCGAAGCGCAGCGGCCGGTTGTCCATGCACGAGGGCAGCCGGAAGCCGTATTCCGCAAGCGTCGCCTTGCGCCGGAAATCGCCGCGGAACATGCCGCCGATCTGCGGGACGGTGACGTGGCTTTCGTCGGCGAACACCAGCGCGTTGTCAGGCACATATTCAAACAAGGTCGGCGGCGGCTCGCCGGGGCGGCGTCCGGTGAGATAGCGCGAATAGTTCTCGATGCCGGCGCAGCTTCCGGTCGCCTCCATCATCTCGAGATCGAAGGTGGTGCGCTGCTCCAATCGCTGCGCCTCCAACAGGCGGCCCTGGTTGTTGAGCTCGTCGAGCCGCAATTTCAATTCGCCCTTGATCGACTTGATCGCCTGCACCAGCGTCGGCCGCGGCGTTACGTAGTGCGAATTGGCGTAGATCTTGATGAATTCGAGATCGTCCTGCTTGTGGCCGGTGAGCGGATCGAACTCCTCGATATTCTCGACGACGTCGCCGAACAAGTTCACGCGCCAGGCGCGGTCTTCATAGTGCGCCGGAAAAATGTCGATGACGTCGCCGCGCACGCGAAACGTGCCGCGGGTGAAATCGGCCTGGGTGCGCTTGTATTGCAGGGCGACGAGGTCGGCGATCAACTGCCGCTGATCGATGCGCTCGCCCTTCTTCAGCGCAAACGTCATCGCGGTATAGGTCTCGACCGAGCCGATACCGTAGATGCACGACACGGAAGCGACGATGATGACGTCGTCGCGCTCGAGCAGCGCGCGCGTCGCCGAGTGGCGCATGCGGTCGATCTGCTCGTTGATCGAGGAATCCTTCTCGATATAGGTGTCGGTCCGCGGCACATAAGCCTCGGGCTGGTAGTAGTCGTAGTAGGAGACGAAATACTCGACCGCGTTGTCGGGAAAGAAATTCTTGAACTCGCCGTAGAGCTGCGCCGCCAGCGTCTTGTTCGGCGCCAGGATCAGGGCAGGGCGCTGCGTCGCCTCGATCACCTTGGCCATGGTGTAGGTCTTGCCGCTTCCGGTGACGCCGAGCAAAACCTGCGTGCGGTCGTTGCGCTGGATGCCTTCGACCAGTTCGGCGATCGCGGTCGGCTGATCGCCCTTCGGCTCGTAGTCGGATTTGATCACGAAGCGCACGCCGCCTTCGGATTTCTCCGGGCGCGGCGGGCGGTGTGGCGTCCACACTTTCAGCGAGCCGTCTTCGCCTTTGAATTCGGGACGGCCCTCGCGGATCAGGTTTTCCAGCGCATCGGCGGTCGCCTTGACGCCCAGCGCTTCCATCTTGCTGCGCGGCGGCCGCGCCAGCGCCTCTTCATCATCCTCCGCGGTCGGCAGGCCCAACTGCCGCGCCAGCTCGGGGTCGAGCGTCGGGATCGTCGCCGCGGTGCCGTAATGCGCCTGCGGCGCTTCGTCGAAACCGCGCTGCGCTTCGTTGAAGGCTGGACTCGTGGAGGCACCCCCACCCTGTCCCTCCCCCGCAAGCGGGAGAGGGGACGCAGGTGGCGCGTTCACGGAATCATTTCCTGCAGCGCCCGGAACACCTGTTCGATCAGCACGCGGCGCTAGCCGCCTGGAGCCCTCTCCCGCTTGCGGGAGAGGGTTGGGTGAGGGCGACGCACGGGAGGTGCCGCTCGTAGCCGCATCGCGCTTTCCCACCGCCTCGCTCGTGCCGCGCGTTGAGGCCCGTGCGCGATGCGCGGCGGCTTCGCCGCCGGCGCGGCGGTCCCAGGAATTATCCGGCGGCGGCTGCAGGCCGGTGCCCGATCCCATGCCGGCATCGCCGCGGTTGATCGCGGGATTGAGCAGTTCCGCCAGCGCCGGCCCGATCGGCTGCACGTCGGGGCGGTGCGCTTTTGATTTCGGGGTTTTGCCGGATTTTTTTGGGGAGTCGGGTTTCTTCGCCATGGCCGGAATATGGGGCCGCGGCCGCGTCCGGAAAAGAGCCAATATGGTTTTGGCGGCAGCTGTCACGCCACTGCATTGGCGGGCCGCAGCCGCTTCAGCGCATCCGGCAAATGCCGCTCGACCCAGCCGCCGATGGCGGCTTGATGGCGGTGATAATACAGTCCGAACGCGATGATGCCGACGCCGATCAGCGACAGCGCGAACGGGAACAGCATCGAATCCTTGAACACCTTGTCGGCGAGATCGCCGAGATAGAACGCGATGCCGATGGTGCCGAACACCGCAAAGACGCGGCGGCCCAGAAATGCCGCGAGCAGCAGGAAACCAAAGTTCATCGCGCAGTACAGCGCCTTGTCGACGGGCGTGCCATAGGACGACGCGGTAATGCCGCCCCAGAAGGTCATGACGCCGAACAGATAGAGCCAGAACGCGAAATCGCCGGAGCGCTGCCGCATGTTGACGATCACCGCCAGCGCGATGATGCCGAGGCCGAAGCCCACCGAGATGCGGCGCGAGGTCTCCCAGTTGCCGGTCGGCGAGCCGGTGATCCAGGGCACGATGTCCATCGACATGAACCACAACGCAAACGCCATGATGAAGACGATGAAGGGAAAGCGGTAGTAGCGCAGCGCGATCACAGCACCTGCAATGGTGCCGATTTCCATGAAAATCCAACTGCCCTTGATCCAGACGTAGAAGTCGCGAACCGTTCCCGGCTTGCCGAACTGGTTCCAGGCGCCATAGGTGTCCTGGACACCGTAGATGGCGAGCGGGATCATCGAGACCGCGATTGCGATCAGCAGACCGCCGGGGATGCGAAGCCGGCGGACCGCCCAGAGATAATGACCGACGCCGCCGAACAGCGCGGCATAGACCAGCGCGGTGGCGGCCAGCGCCTGGCCGCCCATTTGCGAGAACGCCAGCGTCGAGAACATGCCCATCGCCGAGATCACGACCAGCGCTCCCAGGTACCACAGCACGTGCACCACATCGAATTTCGGCGCCGCCGCCGGCTGGGCGGGCTGACGCGTCGCGAGGAACGAGAGCAGCGCCTCGAGCTGTTTGGAATCGATGGCGCCGGCGGCCGTCGCCGCGCGCAAATCGTCGCTCGAAAATCGCATGGGAATTCTCTCTTGGCTGTCTTTGTGGGGAAACGGCCCGCGCCATTTCGCGAGCGCAGACGCTAGCTTGGTCGCACCAAGTCGTGAAGACGTTCACGCGTCGCCCTGCACCGGTATCTGGCCCGAGGGCCTCCATGGAACGGCAGGCGCGCCACCTCAGGGCGACCTCCTCACTCGTGCCGCGCGTCGAGGCGCGCGGTGGGCGGCGGCCTCACCGCCGGCGCGGCCATCCCAGGAATCGTCGCCAGCTGTCATCCGTTTACGCGCCAATCCACAAAGATGGCGTGTAAGTTCGTCTGGCCCGCTGATTCGAGATTGACCAAGCGGCACATTGGGGCTGACATCGAACCATCGTTGAAGGCGTGCTCCCCAAGGGACAATCGATGAGGTTGTCGACCCGATTGACGATTGCGATGGTCGCGCTGGTGCTGCTGGCGACGATAGCGGTCGGGGTGCTGACCTTTCGCAATATCGCCACGTTTGCCCTGCCTCGGGCGCTGGACCGCATCGATACCCACGCCGAATTGCTCGCCAATGAGCTTGCGGCCTCGGTTCGCGGTGCGCGGGCCGATGTGCTCGCCTTTCGCGCCTCCAACGAAGTCATCGACATCATGACGGCGCATCTCGATCGTGGGGGCGAGCCGGCTGCCGCCACCGAGGCCGAGTGGCGCAGGCGCCTGGCCCTGCATTTCGCGGCGGAACTCGTCTCCAAGCCGAATTATCACGAGTTCCGTTACATCGGGGCTGACGATGGCGGGCGCGAACTGGTTCGGGTGGACCGTTCCGAGGCCGGCGTCCCCCCACGGATCGTTCCGGACGATGAGTTGCAGCGCAAGGGCGATCGCGAGGCCTTCAGGCAGACCATCCGATTGCCAGCCGGCGAGGTCTATGTCTCGCAGATCGATCTCAGTATCGAATCCCCGCGCATCCCGGTGCTGCGCGTCGCAACCTCGGTGCATGCGCCGGACGGGCGGCCGTTTGGCATCGTGATCATCAATGTCGATATGCGGCCGGCGTTTGACCGGATCCGCTCGAACCCTACCAGAGGCGGCCGCAGCTATGTCGTCAATGAGCGGGGTGACTATCTGGTGCATCCCGATCCGGCTCGCCAATTCGGTTTCGAATTTGGCAAGCAGTATCAGATCCAGGACGACTTTCCGGATTTCGCGCAAATCCTGGCAAGCGACGATTCGGCGCCGCGGCTGATGGCGGATCGTGCTGGCCGGCGTTTCGGTATCGGGCTGGCGTCGGTGCGGCTGGCCGACGGCCCGCGGGTCGTCCTGGTTCAGGCCTTGGCGTACCAGGACCTCACGGTGGCTACCTCTGCGGTTCGCGACTCCAGCCTGATGGCCGGATTCGCGGCGGCGTTTTGCGCGTTTGTGCTGGCGGTCATCGTCGCCCGTTCACTGACCCGCCCGCTGGTGCAGATGACCAGGGTGGTGCAGGGCTTCTCGCGCGACCAGGCGGTCGCCCTGCCGACCGGAGGCGGCTATGAGATCGGCGTTCTGGCGCGCGAGTTCGCGGACATGGCGGCGGAGTCGCGCGCCAAGACGGCGGCCCTCAATCGGGAGATCGAGGCGCAGAAAAAAGCGCAGCGGGCGCTGCTTGAGAGCGAACAGATGGCGCGGGACGTCATCGAAAACGCGCTCGACGCGTTCATCCAAAGCGATGAGGCCGGCAACATTCTCGAATGGAATCCACGGGCCGAGGCCATCTTCGGATGGTCGCGGCAGGAGGTGTTGGGAAAACACCTGACCACGCTGATCCTGCCGGAGGAGCTTCAATTGCATCGCCAGCAAATGAAGGAACGATTGCTGCGCAATGAGGCGGACGCGGCCGCCGGCGATCGTTTTGAAATCGATGCCATCCGCAAGGACGGCGAGATGGTCAAGATCGAGGTGTCGTTGAAGCTGCATCGACGCGGCAGCGGCTATTTGTTCAATGCCTTCGTCAGGGATCTGACCCACAAGATCGCCGCGGAGGAGCAGCTGCGGCAGGCCCAGAAGATGGAAGCGATCGGCCAGCTCACCGGCGGCATAGCGCATGACTTCAACAATGTGCTCACCGTGATCACCGGAACCATCGAAATCCTGGCTGCGGAGGTCTCCAAGCCCGACCTCGCCGCGATCGTCAAGCTGATCAGCGAGGCGGCGGACCGCGGCGCGGAGCTCACCGCGCATCTGTTGGCCTTCGCCCGCAAGCAGCCGCTGCGGCCGCGCGAGGTCGACGTCAACAGGCTGATCGTGGAATCGGCAAAGCTGATGCGGCCGACGCTCGGCGAGCATATCGAGATCGAATCGATGCTGACGGACCAGCTATGGGCGGCGCTGGTCGACCCGGGACAGCTCTCCTCTGCGCTGCTCAATCTTGCGATCAACGCGCGCGACGCCATGCCCCAAGGCGGCAAGCTCGTCCTGGAAACCAAGAACGTGACCTTCGACGAGGAATATGCCGCGGCTAACGGCGACGTTGTGCCGGGGAACTATGTGATGGTCGCGGTCAGCGATACCGGAATCGGAATTCGGGCCGATATCATCGATCGGGTGTTCGAGCCGTTCTTTTCGACCAAGGAAGTCGGGAAGGGGACCGGGCTCGGGCTGAGCATGGTCTACGGCTTCGTCAAGCAATCGGGCGGACACATCAAGGTCTACAGCGAAGAGGGCTACGGCACGACCTTCCGTCTCTATCTGCCGCAGGCCGATGCCGCGCCGGAAGAACTTGCGGGGGCCGAGAGCCCCGAGATCGAGGGCGGTCACGAGACCATCCTGGTGGTCGAGGATGATGAATTGGTGCGCGCTTATGTCCGCACGCAGCTTCAGGGCCTCGGCTACAAGACGCTGTCGGCCGCCAACGGCAGCGAAGCCCTTGCCATCGCCGATGGCGGCGCGGCGTTCGACCTGTTGTTCACCGACGTCATCATGCCCGGACGTCTGAACGGCCGCCAACTCGCGGCGGAAATGACGCGGCGCCGCCCGTCGCTGAAAGTGTTGTTCACCTCCGGCTATACCGAAAACGCCATCATCCATCACGGCCGGCTGGATTCCGGCGTGCTGCTGCTCGCCAAGCCCTATCGCAAGCTCGACCTGGCGCGCATGCTCCGCCTCGCGCTGACGTCCGCCGGATTGCTCGCGGACGAAAAGCCGCCGCCGCAAGCGCCGGGCTGAGGTTCGTTGCGCGATCTCGTCAGGCCACGCCGGGCTCGGCCGACGCCTTGACGATATCGAGATGGATGCCGCCGCAGCGCGTGCATCGCATAGTCCAGTATTCGCGATCGGCGCGGCCGGCAATGACCCGGACCACGGCCAGGCTCGCCTTGCAGTCCGGGCAATTCGAGCGCGCCGGCTGGGAAGACGCTGCCAGGACATGCGTGTCGTGCGCCGTTCCCTGGCCAGTTCCTTGGGTCGTTTCCTGGCCCTCAAGGTGCGGCATGGCTGCGGTCCTTTTCCCGGGCTATGGCGCGGTCGGGCGCTGAACCTGCGGCGCCAGCGAGGGGCCCGCATAGCGGCGCCTGAACTGGTCGATGTGAGCCTTGGCGTCGGCAATCGCGGCATCGGGATCGGACCACGCGAAGCCGACTTCAAGCGTCGGAAACAGCACGCCGTCGAGCACGACCGGACTCAGATCGGCGCGCTTGATGCGGGCGTGCCACAAGCCTTTGCCAGCCTCAAAAGATTCGATATCGAAACCGTCATATGTGTAGGTCATCTCCGTGGTCCCCGAAAAGTTGCGCGGGATCAGGGGACCACGTTTCGGTGCGGGCAAATGTGAAGCGGTTCACATCTGCCGAGTTTTTGGCGGCGACTGCAGCGCGGTTCCATCACCTGCGCGAAGCAATGTGCTCGGCGAGCACGGCGGCGTCGTCACCGACGCCGGACAGGAAGGACGAGCTCATTTTCGACAGCCATTGCAGGCCGAGGAAATATAGGCCCGGGACGTCGGTGATGCCGTTGACATGACGGGGTTCGCCGCGCGGATCCAGGACCGGAATGTCGATCCAGCCGAAATCAACAGCATAACCCGTGGCCGAGACGAGCGAATGGATGCCACTGCCGCGAAGGTCAAGCCGCCGCAGCGGTTCGCTGACGCAGCGTGGGTCGGGCAGCATCGCGCGGGCCTCGGGATCGTCGGGGAAATCCAGCCCGTGCTGTTTGACATGCGCATCCACGATCTCGAGGAAAGCCAGATAGACGGCATCGCCGCTCGCGAGACTGGCCGCGAGATCGGGCGCGATATCGATCGTGCCATTGCCTGCTGCCGTTACCCTTCCCAGCAAGGTGATGCCCTCGGCCGCAAAGCGGCGAAAATCGATGGTGTGGCCGCCATAGGCGCCCGTGATCACGGGCAGCAATCGCGATGGTCCGCGGGCTTCGACGGTGGTCTGATCGATGCCGATAGCGCTCAGCCACCAGATCAGGTCGCGGCCGCGGTAGCGACGCGGCAGGCGCGTATGCGCCCCGAGCGAGAGATAGACTCGGCGGCCGGCGCGAAGAAGCTCCTCGGCGATCTGCGCGCCGGAAGCGCCGGCGCCGACCACCAGTACCGCGCCCGGTGGCAGTTGATCCGGATTTTGGTACTGGCTGGCGTGGACCTGAAAAATGCCGCTGCCGTCATCCAGCAAGGCCGGTATCGCCGGGCGCTGATAGGGTCCGGTTGCCACCACGACATTGCTGGCCTCGATCGTGCCATCGGAGGTTTCGGCAACGAGGCCGGATGCGCCGTCACAACATCGCAGCCGTGTCACGGCGACGCCGCAACGGATCGGCGGCGCGACAAAATCGGCATAGGCGTTGATGTAGGCCAGGATATCGCCGGACGTCGCAAAGCCGTCGGGATCGGCGTGGGGATATGGAAAATCCGGCAGCCGCACCGACCAGTTGGGAAACTGAAATTTCAGCCCATCCCAACGTTCGCTGCGCCAGCGTTCGGCGATCCGGCGCCGCTCGAGCACGAGATGGGCCAGCCCGCGCTGCTTGAGGCGGTAACTCATCGCGAGCCCGGCCTGGCCGCCGCCGATCACAAGCGTATCGATTCTCTCAACCGGCATGACGCTGCACCTTGCCGGCCGCCTTGCCGCGCGCCGCCGGCTCCGCCGCGGCGCGAATGATCCAGCGCCGGAAGCTTGCGAAATCGCGCTGCTCGCGCTGGAAGCCGCGATAGACCAGATACCAGCGCATGCCCTTGGGAACGCTGAGCGCAAAAGGCGCGACCAATCTTCCCGCGGCAAGATCGTCGTCGATATAGGGCCGGATGCCCATGGCGACGCCGAGCCCGTCGACGGCGGCCTGCAGCGCCTGGCCGTAATATCCGAACTCCGGTCCGCGCGCGGTGGTGCGCGCGAGGCCGGCAGCCTTGAGCCACAACGGCCAGTCCTCAGTGGCATGCGCGACGCGCAGCAGGCTTGGTCCTTTCAAATCGGCGGGCCGCTTGAGGTCTCTGGCGAGCCGTGGTGCGCATACCGGCAAGAGGTCGGCGGCAAACAGCGGTTCGGCGGCAAGCCCAGGCCATTCGCCGTTGCCGAGCGTGATGCCGCAGCTCCAGTCATCGCCGAACGGCGCCGCCGCGCCGCCGGTGGTGATCCGCACATCGATGTCCGGCTCCTCGCGGCGAAAATCCGCCAGTCGCGGGATCAGCCAGCGCATCGCGAAGGTCGGACCGACGCCGATGGTCAGCACCCGCACGCTCAAAGAGGCCGTCACCTGCGCCGTGAGGCTTGCGAGCGCATCGAAGATCGGCGTCAGCCCGCTCTGATAGGCGCGTCCCGCCGCCGTCATCGCCAGCCGGTTCGCCTTGCGCTCGAACAGCGCGACGCCGAGGCGTTGTTCCAGCAGATGCACCATCCGGCTGACCGCGGCCGGCGAGACGTGGAGCTCAAGGCCGGCGGCGGCAAAACTTCCGCTGCGCGCCGCGGCTTCGAACGCCTTGATGCCGTTGAGAAACAAGAGCCGCCGCATCTCCAGGCCTTACCCTCAAGAAAACTGATGCCAGGGCAAGGTAACTCAGTTTGCGCGCCCCGTCCAAGCAAGGCACAACTACAAGCGGAGATTCGAATGACGCCGCTCGTGATTGCAGCGCTGGGATTGTTGATGGTCGCGACAGCGTTCCTGTCGGGGCTGTTCGGCATGGCCGGCGGGTTGATCCTGATCGGCGTGCTGTTGGCGCTGATGCCGCTGCCCACCGCGATGGTGCTGCACGCGATCACGCAGATGGCCTCGAACGGCTGGCGCGCGTTCCTGTGGCGGGCCCATATTCGCTGGCGGCCGGTCGCTGTCTATCTGATCGGCTGCGCGCTGGCGCTCACGCTGTGGTCGATCACCCGCTACGTGCCGGACAAGCCCATTGCATTACTGTTGCTAGGGGTGACGCCGTTCATGGCGCGGCTGATGCCGAAAGGCGTCAAGCCCAATCCGGACAGCGTCTGGCAGGGCGCGTTCTACGGCTGGGTCTGCATGAGCCTGATGCTGATGACCGGCGTCTCCGGGCCGTTGATGGATACCTTTTTTCTCGGCGGCAAGTTCGATCGCCGCCAGGTCGTCGCCACCAAGGCCACCTGCCAGGTCGCCAGCCACTTCACCAAGCTGATCTATTTCGGCGGCATCATCGATCAGGCCGCCACTCTCGATCCCGTGCTGGCCGCGGTCGCGATTGCAGCCTCGATGCTCGGCACCACGCTGGCGCGGCGCATCCTGGAGGCGATGAGCGACGCGCAATTCCGCACCTGGGCCAACCGGCTGATCACGACGGTCGCGGGTTATTACATTCTTTATGGTGGCTGGCTGTTGTTGTTCGCAGGCAGCTCTGCGGCATCCAAGTGAAGGAGAAAGCCGGTGACCGAGACGGCCGATCCGCTGGTGCTTGATTTCGTTGAATGGGTGGCGCGTGAGCCGAGGGTTTACCCGGAAGTGGTCGCGACCTGGCGAACCTCATGCCCCCGGTTGACGATTTGGGAGGACGCGGCCGATCGCGGCTATGTCACGCGTGAGGCGATCGCTGGTTTCGGATTGGTGGTGACGGTCACCGACGATGGCGAAAAATTCCTTCGCGAACACGGCCGCGTCAGCTAACGCCACGTCCGGCCCGCCGGGAAGCGCGATCACTTTTGTGCGCCCACCATTGACTCAAGCAGCTCCAGTGGCGACATTCATGCAATGGCATCCACTTCGCGATGCCTGATAAATTGAGCGGGAACACGCCATGATCGACCTGTATTACTGGACCACGCCGAACGGCCACAAGATAACGATGTTCCTCGAAGAGACCGGGCTCAAATACAAGATTTTTCCGATCAACATCGGCAAGGGCGATCAATTCAAGCCGGAGTTTCTGGCGATCGCGCCGAACAACCGGATCCCGGCGATGGTCGACCACGAGCCGAAAGGCGGCGGCAAGCCGATCTCGATCTTCGAATCCGGCGCGATGCTGTTGTACCTCGCGGAGAAGACCGGCAAGTTCCTCCCCGCCGAGCTCTACGGCCGTTACGATGCGATCCAGTGGACGTTCTGGCAGATGGGCGGGCTCGGGCCGATGGCTGGCCAAAACCATCACTTCCGCAATTACGCGCAGGAAAAGCTTCCATATGCGATCGACCGCTACGTGAACGAGACCAACCGGCTTTATGGCGTGCTCAACAAGCGCCTCTCCGATCGCGAGTTCATCGCGAAAGACTATTCGATCGCCGACATGGCTTCTTACCCGTGGGTCGTGGGCTACAAGAACCAGGGTCAGGACATCGACCAGTTCCCGCATCTCAAGCGCTGGCTCGAAACCATCAAGGTCCGCCCCGCCACCGAACGCGCCTACGCCAAGGCCAAAGAGGTCAATCCGAATTTCGGTCAGCCCGCGATCCGCACCGAGGAAGAGCGCAAGATCCTGTTCGGGCAGACCGCCTCGGTGGTGCGGTAGGCATTGGATGTCATCATCGGCGAAAGCGGATGATCCAGTAAACGCCGGCGGTCGCGATTCCTGCATGCGTCTCGGCGTACCGGATGCCCGCTTGCGCGGGGCATGACAGAAGTGGTGTAATTCACCGATGCCCCTAAAACTCTACGAACTGGTCGGCACCGACGCGGCGCGTCCGTTCAGCCCGTTCTGCTGGCGGACGCGGATGGCGCTCGCGCACAAGGGATTATCCGCGGATTCGATTGCATGGCGCTTCACCGAGAAGGCGGCGATTGCCCCGCATGGATCCGACAAGGTCCCGGTGATGCTCGACGGCCAAAACGCAGTGGTCGATTCCTGGGTGATCGCGAATTATCTGGAAGATACCTATCCGGACCGGCCGTCGCTGTTCGGCGGCGACGGCGGCCGCGCCGTCAGCCGCCTGATCAACGGGTGGGGCGATATAGCCGTAATCGGCGGCATCTTTCCGCTGATCGTGGCCGACATTCCCGGCCATCTGGCGCCAGTCGACGCCGACTATTTTCGCAAGAGTCGCGAGGCACGGTTGGGCAAGCCGCTCGAGGAGGCGATGGCCGGCCGCGACAAATCCGTCGCAGGCTTTCGCAAATCGCTCGAGCCGATGCGGCTGACGCTGAAGACACAGCCCTATCGCGGCGGCAAGGTGCCGAACTACGCCGACTACATCGTGTTCGGCGGTTTCCAATGGGCGCGCGTCGTCAGCCCATTCAAATTGCTCGAAGCCGACGACCCGGTCTACGCGTGGCGCGAACGACTGCTCGACGCGTTCGACGGCCTGGCGCGCCAATCGCCGGGCTATCCGGTGTAGCCTTGGCCGCAATACCGGCGCGGCCAGCGCTATATTGAAGAGCTGACTGAGCCGCAGGGCTTAAGGGTTTTGATCGAGTGCCCGTGCCAGCACCCTTCATGTTTCTGGGCGAAGGCAAGCAATCCCATGATCAGCAAAGCCGCCAGGACGAGTCCGGTTACGAGGTTCTTCATCATGGCTACCACTCCACGGAGTTGGCACACTACGTAGTAGGCGACCGCGCCGCCAAGGATGATGAACACCGTGGGCGCAGGCGTCAACGCGCTGCAAGACCGACGACGCCGCAATGAAGCAGATTAAACCCGCCACTCCAAGGCGGCGGTTAGGGGCGGGTACCACTGTACGGAACTGGTACTGGGGGCTTTGGACCTCAGCGGAACGGCAGTTCCACCGGAACAAAAAGACGAGCACGCTCTTCTCCATTCAAAAGGAGGAGACACGGTGATGGCTATTCACGCGGCAGAGGCTGCGTGCGCTTCCGCCTGGCGCACTTATTTGCTGCTCCATAAGGATGTGAGTGAAGACGACGACCGGCTCACCACGCTGCGCCGATATATTACCAATCTTTGTGAAGATGGCGAGTGCAACCCGGACACCTTGCAAAAGGCTGGACTGCTGTATTTGCGGAAATTGGATGAGTTGGGTGAAGAGCGTGACGAGCGCCTTGCGCGCTACGGAGCGTTGCAAAGAAGCTGGTAATCTGCCGACACAAAAAGCCCGGAGCTGTAGCGGCTCTCCGGGTTGAGATGGTGGCAGACTAGCGCCGCGTCAAAAACTCTCGTCGCCGTTTCGTGCGACCACGTCATCGTGGCGTGCGCGGCGTTACCGCCTTCTGCAAACATTCCCGGCACAGGCAATCCTCGCCTTCGATCGGCATCGGCAGTCGAAAGCTCTCGTCCGCGCACCAGCATGGCCCGGCTGGGCTGCAGGTGAATTCGGTTCCGCAACGCGGGCAGGCGAGGCGGCGCGAAGCCTGGTTTCCTAACCGATTTGTCATGATCGGGACCCAACGCTCGCCAAGATTTTCATGTCGGGTTCATCTCGAACGGAAGTATAGTTGGCCTTGCGAATATATGCGCTCGCGAAAAGGCGAGCGCAAAGGAAAACCCGGATGGTTCGCGATTCGAAAACCGCCCTTGTCGCGCTCAATCGCTTCGGGTTTGGCGCACGCGGGGGCGCCTCCGGTGACTTCGTCAATGCGGCGTCCGATCCGCGCGGCTTCGTCAAAGCGGAATTAAACCGTCCCAACGGCGTGCTGCTCGAAGTGCCCGGCTTGCAATCGACGCCGGCGCTGGCCAAAGCCGTGTTCGAATATCAGTTTGAACAGCAACAGGCGCGCGAGGCCGCGGCGAAATCAGGCGCGGAGGCCAAGCCGACCGAGGCCCCGCCGGCGGGTGATGCGAAGCCGCAGCGGCGCAATTTGTCGCTCAGCAACATCGCCCAGGATATCTCGCCGAAAGAGCCCGCGATGCAGCCGCCGGCAACGCGCGGTAACGCCGCGATGGCGCCGTCCGAGGGGTCGCCCAATCCCGCCATGCAGCCCAACGCGGCGAAACCGCCGCAGCAGCCGCTCAACGTTATCCAAAAGACCTTTCGCGCCGAGGCGCTGGCGCGCCTGCAGCGCGCGTCGCTCGCCGAATGCGGATTCGTCGAGCGGCTGGTGGTGTTCTGGTCCAACCATTTCTGCATCTCCGCCAGCAAGGGCGGGCTGGCGCGGATGTGGGCGGGCTCGTTCGAGCGCGAAGCGATCCGCCCCTACGTGCTCGGGCGCTTCGGTGACATGCTCAAAGCGGTGGAGCAGCATCCGGCCATGCTGTTCTTTCTCGACAACCAGCAATCGCTCGGTCCGGACTCGCGCGCCGGCCAAAACCGCAAGCGCGGCCTGAACGAAAATCTCGCGCGAGAAATCATGGAACTGCACACGCTCGGCGTCGGCGGCGGCTACACCCAGGACGACGTGACGTCGCTTGCGCGCATCATCACCGGTTGGAGCTTTGCCGGACGGCAGGCCCAGTTAGGTCCGCCCGGCAGCTTCGTTTTCAACGCCAATGCGCACCAGCCGGGTCCGCAGACGGTGATGGGCAAGGTTTATCAAGACAACGGCGTCGCGCAGGGCGAGGCGGTGCTGGCAGACATCGCGCGCCATCCGTCGACCGCGAAATTCATCGTGACCAAATTCGCGCGCCATTTCGTGGCGGATGATCCGCCGCCGGCGCTGGTGGCGCGGCTGCAGGAGACCTTCAGCAAGACTGACGGCGACCTCAAGGCGTTGGCGATCACGCTGGTCGATTCCAACGAGGCCTGGGACGCCCCGCTGACAAAAGTCCGCTCGCCTTATGAATTCCTGGTTGCAAGCGGCCGCCTGCTGGCGCGCATCCCGGAAGATCCTACCCGCTATCTCGGCGGCCTTAATGTACTGGGCCAGCCGCTATGGTCGCCGGCCGGGCCGAATGGATTTCCCGATACCAATGCCGCGTGGGCGGCGCCCGAGGGGATGAAACTGCGTCTCGATATCTCGGCGCAGATCGCTTCGCGTCTGGCCGAAGGCATCGATCCCCGCGATCTCCTGGAGCTTGCCGCGGCGGATGCGGCATCGGAGGAGACCAGGCACACCGTCGAGCGTGCGGAATCGCGGCAGCAGGCGCTGGCGCTGCTTCTGATGTCACCGGAATTCCAGAGGAGATGACGATGGATTGCTGCGAAGGCCAAACGTCATTGGCGACCTCGCGCCGGGCGCTGCTCTTGGGCGGCGCGTCGTTCGCCGCCTGGGCCTATTTGCCGAAATTTGCGCGGGCCGCCGATGGCCGCGATCCGCGCCTGATCGTGGTGATCCTGCGCGGCGCGCTCGATGGCCTCGCCACGGTGGCGCCAACGGGCGATCCCGATTATGCGCCCCTGCACGGTTCGATCGCGCTGACCTCGGACGGGCCGCACGCCGCCTTGATGCTGGATTCTTTCTTCGCACTGCATCCTGCGATGCCGGAATTCGCGCGGATGTACCGCGAGAAACACGCCGCGGTGATCCACGCGGTGGCGACTTCGTATCGCGACCGCTCGCATTTCGACGGGCAGGACGTGCTGGAAAGCGGCTTTGCCGGACCGGGCCGGGTGCAGTCGGGCTGGCTCAACCGCGCGCTGCAAGCGTTGCCGAAAGGCGAGCGGGTGATGAGCGCCCTGGCGGTCGGCCCGACCACGCCGCTGGTCTTGCGCGGCGCCGCACCGACCGTCGGCTGGACGCCAGCGGCGTTGCCGCAGGCCGGCGACGATACGGCGATGCGCCTCGTTGAACTCTATCAGCACCTCGATCCGGCGCTGGCGAGTGCGCTGACGCAAGGCTTGCTGCTCGACAAGGCCGCGCAAGGCGACGACATGAAGCCGAAGCCCGGCACCAACGGCGCCGCCGCAATGCGGCTGGTGGCGCGGGGCGCCGCGAAACTGATGGCGGCCGATGACGGCCCGCGCATCGCTGCACTTGCGTTCGACGGCTGGGATACCCATGCCAATGAAGGCGGCCCGGTCGGCCGTCTGGCACAGCTCTTGTCGGGGCTCGACGGCGCGCTGGCGGAATTCGAGGGCGGGCTCGGCGCACGCTGGCGCGACACCGTGGTGGTGGTCGCCACCGAGTTCGGCCGCACCGTGCGCATCAATGGCACCGAGGGCACCGACCACGGCACCGGCACGATCGCGCTGCTTGCCGGCGGCGCGGTGAAGGGCGGGCGGGTGATTTCGGATTGGCCGTCGCTGAAACCGGCCAGCCTGTATCAAGGCCGCGATCTGTTGCCGACCACCGATCTGCGCGCGGTGATCAAGGGCGTGCTGCGCGACCAATTTGGTCTCGCCGAACGCGTGCTGGCGGAAACCGTTTTCCCCGACAGCGCCGCGGCAAAGCCGATGCAAGGCTTGGTGGCTTGATTTGCTGCGCCCATCACCGCGAGGCAAGCATGCCCGCGGTCGGCGCGATGCAGGCATCGGCTTGAGCCGAGAGGACAGATGAAGAAGCCGCGCTTAGAATCTGAATTGTCAGGATTTTTTGTTTGAAGAATTTACTCGAGCTGCATCACATCAAGAATGTGGATGAAGCGTCATTTCTTCGGTTTAGGTCGTGATCAAGCATATGAATTAAGTCGCAATGCTTGATGATCAAAGGCGCGATCGCCTTGCTTCCGCGATCTCGCCTTCCGAATATACGAAGGAAGCCTTTAATTTTTGGTGTCGCTGCCGATCCTGTGGCCGGGTCGCCGCCAGGCCGATGCACGGCTTGGTGGCTTGAATCTTTTTCTTAACCTCTCCCCGCTCTTCGCGGGGAGAGGTCGGAGGCGGCGCGTAGCGGCGCCTCCGGGTGAGGGGCAAGGCAATGCGTGGCCCAGATCGCAAGACGATCCGAATCGCGCGACGATTGCGCGTGAATCAAACTGACGCGGAAACTGTCCTCTGGAATCGCATCCGCAATCGCCAGATTGACGGGCATAAATTTGTTCGCCAGCAACCGATAGGCGGTTACGTCTGTGATTTCGTTTGCCGCGAAAGGCTTCTGATCGTTGAAGTCGATGGCGGGCAGCACAATGAGTCTGCCGCGGACGCGATACGGGATCGTCGATTAACGCAGGACGGTTACAAAGTGCTTCGATTCTGGAACAATGATGTTCTTGGCAATCTCGAAGGCGTACTGACAACAATTCAGGCTGAACTCACCGGATAGAGCCCCTCACCCCACCCTCTCCCCGTGGAGAACGGGGAGAGGGAGCTGCTTGGGGTTTGCTTCGCTTAACCTCTCCTCGCGCTTTTGCGGGGAGAGGTCGAAATTCGCGCGAAGCGGGAATTTCGGGTGAAGGGCAGGGCACAATGCCGTCGCGAATTCTGCGTTCGCGGATGGAAGAGCCCCTCACCCCAACCCTCTCCCCGCGAAAGAGCGGGGAGAGGGAGTGGAGAGCGCGAAGAGCGGGGCGAGGGAGTGAGAGGGCGGTGCCTCTCTCTATTTCGTGATCCCATCGATCTCCGCGCGTTCATCCGCGCTCAATGTCCAGTCGATCGCCTTCACGTTTTGGTCGACCTGCTCGACGCGGGTGGCGCCGGCGATCACGCTTGCGACCTGCGGCCGCGACGCGAGCCAGGAGAACGCCAGTTCCAGCATGGTGTGGCCGCGCGCTTGAACAAATGCCGATAAGTTCTCGACGATGTCTTCGTTGCGCGGCGTGACGTAGCGATCTTTCAGCGCCGGCGCCTTGGCAAAGCGCGTGTCATCGGGGGCGGCCGCGCCGCGCTTGTA
Source organism: Alphaproteobacteria bacterium (assembly GCA_005884765.1). GTDB lineage: Bacteria > Pseudomonadota > Alphaproteobacteria > Rhizobiales > Xanthobacteraceae > Bradyrhizobium. Next base: position 17,883 of record VAZV01000151.1, on the reverse strand, counting down.
CTTGCCGGTGAGGAGGCCGCTCGCCAGCGGAAAGAACGGCAGTAGGCCGAGCTTGTATTCCACCGCTACGGGCAAGATGTCCTTTTCGATGCTGCGCACCACCAGGCTGTATTCATCCTGGCACGAGACGAAACGATTGACGTTGATCGCGCGCGCCACGTGTTCGGCCTCCGCGACCCGCCAGGCCGGAAAATTCGAATTGCCGATGTAACGGACCTTGCCTTGCCGGACCAGATCGTCCAGCGCCCGCAAGGTCTCCTCTATCGGGGTAGCCGCATCGTAATCGTGCTGCTGATAGAGATCGATGTAATCGGTCTTCAATCGCCGCAGGCTCGCTTCGACCGCGGACATGACGTAGCGCCGCGAGGCACCCTGCTTGCTGCCATCGCCCGCCATCGGCTTGGAATATTTTGTCGCCAGCACGATGTCCTTGCGGCGGTCGCCGAGCACCTCGCCCAGCACCGTCTCCGAGCCGCCCATCCCGGCGTAGATGTCGGCGGTGTCGAACAGCGTGATGCCGAGGTCGATCGCCCTGTGGATAACGTTGCGCGAAGTCTCGAGATCGGTGCGCTGGCCGAAATTGTTGCAGCCGAGGCCGACGGCGGAAACGCGCAGGCCGGAGCCGCCGAGATTGCGAATTTGCATGGATGGGTCTCACACGAAAGCCGATCAGGATCGTATTGTGGCTTGCACGCTGTGGGGCTGCAAGAGCGCTATCCTAAAGGGTTTTCGCTCGATGATGGTGTGGCAACCGCAGCCACAAAAAGATGCGGCCCCGGTCAGACGCGGCGACTGACGGGGACCGCTGGGGCGTATGATCTGTGACGGGGGGCCTGATCAGACGCAGGTGGAACCTAGCTCCGCATTGTTACGTGGTGGTGACAGAAAAGTTATCCACAGGCCAGTGGCGGCAGCAGCGCGCTAGCGAACAGGCTTCAAAACAGCTTGCGATAGACGACAAATCCGGAGCGCTCCGCGAGCTTGTCGTAAAGCTGCATCGCGGTGTGGTTGGTCTCGTGGGTCTGCCAATACACACGCCGACAACCGGCATCCCTCGCCTTTTCGTAGACGCCGTCGATCAGGGCCCGGCCGACGCCTTTGCCGCGCGCGGCCAGGCTTGTGAACAAATCCTGCAGGTAGCACACCGGCTCGATCGCGGTGGTGCTGCGATGAAAGAGATAATGCGTCAGTCCGAGCAGCTCGCCGCCGCGCTCGGCAACCAGCGCATGCACCGGCTCATACGCGTCGAAGAAGCGCGCCCAGGTCATCGCGGTGATGTCGCCCGCGAGCGCGGTCGTCCCAGACCTTCCGTAAAACGCATTGTATCCGTCCCACAGCGGAAGCCATCGGTCGTAGTCCTGCCGCGTGACGAAACGGACGGATAGTTTGGTTGCCATCTGCACCGATTAAGACATGCGCCGTGATGAAAGAGAATGTTACGCGCTGCTTCCGCAAAGACGAAAATGGCGGAACCGCCGCGCCTGGGCGATTAGGCCTCGGCGGCGATGCTGGCGGGATCCTCGACGTCGGCCGGCCGCCAGTCCATCGATACGAATCCCGGGGTCCGCTCGACGCGATGCAACCAGGCGCGGATTGCGGGAAAGGTCGCGAGGTCGAAGTCGCAGCGCTCGGCGACATGGGTGTAGCCATACAGCGCGATGTCGGCGACGGTGAGTTGGTCGGCGGCGAAATATTGATGGGTCTTGAGATGATTCTCCATCACCTGCAGCGCCGCATAGCCGCGTTCCATCCAGTCCTCGAGCGCGTGGGTCTGCAGGTCGCGGCCGCCCCTGACTAGCGACAGCCAGAAATAGGCCGCGCCGATATTCGGCTCCAGCGCGTGCTGTTCGAAGAACATCCACTGCAGCGCCTCGGCGCGCTCGACCCGTGTATCCGGCGCCAGCGGTGTGCCGCCGGCAACATACCAGAGGATGGCGTTGGATTCGGCGAGGTAGCGTCCATCCTCGACTTCGAGCAGCGGCACTTGGCCGCTGGGGTTCTTCGCCAGGAACTCCGGCGTGCGACTCTCGCCGCGCAGGATGTCGACTTCGATCGCGCAATAGGGCGCGTTCAACAGGGCCAGCGCAAGCCGGACCTTGTAGCTGTTGCCGGAGCGCTGCATCGAGTAGAGCTTATACATCGGGACTTTTTTCGATCAGGATTTTTGGATTGCTGGCACGTCTGCTGCTCGAGCTTGTCGCGCCGCAACGCGGCTAAACAATGATGCGGTTGCGGCTGCACTGCAAGGTCCGCTGAATAGAAAAAGTCGAAAACTTCTGCCGCACTGCAACCGCGCGGAAGATCGTTCCGATAAGCGAGATCAAATCAGATCACGCTTGCGCCATTCTCGCCGCGCTGCGAGCGCTGAATTGCCGATCGAGCAGCGCGCGCCGCAGGATGCAGAGATAGAGCACGAGCAGCACCATTAACCCCAAGGGTATACCGGAGATGCCGGCGAGGCCGCGCGACAACAGCGGCACGATCCATGCGGCGGCGAGCAGGCTGATCTCGAAAGGGCGGAAGCCGCTGACAAGACCGTGACGCGCAAAGAATGCGATGGCGACCGCGAGCACGACGAGATCGTAGTCGAGCACATAAGGCGTTGCGAGCAGGCTTGCAGTCGCTAACGCGGCGGCCTTGAGTTCGATTGCGGCATCGCTCTGCCAGATCCAGGCAAGCGTTGCGGCGAGCATCATCAAGAGCGCACCCTGCATAGCATAGGCCAACGGAACGCTCGCGCCCCACATCCGCGCCGCCGAGAAGATCGATTGTATTTTTTCCCAGCCGGTGCCGCCCTGTTCGAGCACCACGGTTTGCGTGAAATTCATCGAGTCGGCGAAGGCGTGCCACACGCCGCTGCCGAGCGTTGCCAGGCTGATCGCGACCAGCGCCGCGACGGTGGCGGTTGCCGCGCCGAAGCTGCGCCATCTTGCGCCTGCCAAAAGCGCGATCGGAATCAGAACGCCGAATTGCGGCTTGTAGGCGAGCAGGCCGATCAGCACGCCTGATAGCCATGGCCGCCGATCGATCAGGTGCAGCGCGCCACCCAGCAGCGCCGCGGTCAGGAATCCGTTCTGGCCGTGGCCGATGTTGACGAACACGCCGGGGAACGAAGCTGCCAGCAGCAAGGTTTGGCCACCCGGCAGGATGGCGCGGATCGCAGCCAGATAGGCGGCAAGGCTCGCCGCGAGCCAGATCGCAAGCCCCCATCCATAGGGAAAGGCGGCGACGATTGCGGCGACGGCGAAGAAGAAGGGCGGATAGTGCCAGCCGAAGAACGGCACTTCGCGGCCGCCGAAGACGGCTTTTTCCGCGGCATGCTGGAGCGCCGGCTGATAGGCGTCCGCAGGCCGCCCCTGCCGGGTCAGTTGCCCCGCGGCATAGACGTTGGAGAAATCGGTTCCGATCGGCTTGCCATTGCGATCGATCAACCCGTCGGAGGTAGCGATCCAGCCGGCGAGGACGAGCGCGCCGATGGTAAGCACGATCAGGCTGTAGCCGCGAATGCGCGCGGCGGTCAGCCATTCGCCGGAACGAAGCCCTTGCCAGATATTTGTCATTTCGCTGCAGAATTGTTCCGAATGTTGCGCCGACCGTACTGCTGCGCGTTTAACGTTCCCTAAAGTTTTGACTTATGCCGCGAAGCTTCTTGCGATGCGGCGTTGCGCGCCTTAGGGTGCATTTATCCCTCTAATGAAGAGTCGTGGATTTCGCCTGTTCACGACGTGTGCCAAGAGACGCCGAGAGATTTACCAAGAGATTTACCAGGAGAAGATGATGCCCTTCCTGTCCGCTGCGCTCGACCGTGTGAAGCCGTCCGCGACGATTGCGGTCACGGACAAAGCACGGGTGTTGAAAGCGGCGGGCCGTAACGTCATCGGCCTTGGCGCCGGCGAGCCCGATTTCGATACGCCCGCCAACATCAAGCTGGCAGCGATTCAGGCGATCGAGGCCGGCAAGACCAAGTACACTGCGGTGGACGGCATCCCCGAGCTGAAGGAGGCGATCATCGCCAAGTTCCGGCGCGAGAACGATCTCACCTACAAGCCGAACCAGGTCATCGTTGGAACCGGCGGCAAGCAGGTGCTCTACAACGCGCTGATGGCCACCATCAATCCGGGCGACGAGGTCATCATTCCGGCGCCCTATTGGGTGAGCTATCCCGAGATGGTCGCGCTTGCCGGCGGCGAGCCGGTGGCTGTGGTGTGCCCGGCCGAACATGGCTTCAAGCTGCAGCCGCCCGATCTGGAAAAGGCGATCACGCCGAAGACCAAGTGGATCATCCTCAACTCGCCGTCGAACCCGACCGGCGCTGCCTATACGCGCGCCGAGCTGAAGGCGATCACCGATGTCCTGGTGAAGCATCCGCAGGTCTGGGTCATGACCGACGACATGTACGAACATCTCGTCTATGACGACTTCGTGTTTGCGACACCTGCCCAGGTCGAGCCGAAACTGTTCGATCGCACGCTGACGGTGAACGGCGTGTCGAAGGCCTATTGCATGACCGGCTGGCGCATCGGTTACGCCGGGGGACCTGCCGAATTGATCAAGGCGATGGCGACCATCCAGTCGCAATCGACCTCCAACCCGTCGTCGATTTCGCAATGGGCGTCGGTCGAGGCGCTCAACGGCCCGCAGGACTTCATCCCCGTGAACAACAAGATGTTCAAGGAGCGCCGCGATCTCGTGGTGTCGATGCTCAACCAGGCCAAGGGCATCGATTGTCCGCGGCCGCAGGGCGCCTTCTATGTCTACCCGTCATGCGCCGGCACCATCGGCAAGAGCGCGCCATCGGGCAAGTCGATCGGCAATGACGAGGACTTCGTCACCGAGTTGCTCGAAGCCGAAGGCGTCGCGGTGGTGCAGGGTTCGGCGTTCGGGCTCGGTCCGGCGTTCCGGATCTCCTATGCGGCGAAGCCGTCCGATCTCGAAGACGCCTGCAAGCGCATCCAGCGCTTTTGCGGCAATTTGAGATAGTTTGAGATAGTCAACGGCGGCAAATGAACGCAAACAGGCCCGCGCAAGCGGGCCTGTTTTAATTTGGCGCTGTGCAGGCCGTTGTGGCATAGAAAAGCGAGCGCCGAGGGCAGGGTGCTTCCCAGATTCTTTGCTCGCATCACAGCTTTTCTTTAGCCGGAGATTTCTTCATGGGCCGTTCAGTTGTTCTTGCATTCATGCTTGCCGGGGCCACCCTTGCGATGCAGGTCACCTCGTTCACCAATGTCCAAGCGCAGCAGCCGATGGTGCAACTCGGTGTACTCGAATGCCGCGGCGGCGCCAGCATCGGCTTTATTGTCGGCTCCGTGACCAATCTCGGTTGCGTGCTGCGCGTCAACGGGATGCCGGAGGACCGCTACGTCGCCACCATCCGCAAGGTCGGCGTCGATCTCGGCATCACCCAGGAAACCGCACTCGCCTGGGGCGTGTACGCGCCGGTCGAGCGGCTCGGTCCGGGCGATCTCTCCGGCAACTACGCGGGCGCGCAGGGCAGCGCGTCGATCGGCGTCGGCGCCGGTGGCAACGTTCTGGTCGGCGGTTCGGCCAATTCGATCGCGCTGCAGCCGCTCAGCTTGCAGGGCCAGGTCGGCCTTAACGTCGCCGCCGGGCTGGAGAGCCTGGAACTTCGGCCGGGACGGTAATTTTCCTTCTCAATCGTGCCGCTCTCCTCACTTGTCCGCCGAAGCCCGCCTTCGGGCGAAGGCGGATGCGAGGAAAGGATTAAAAAAATTCACGATGCAGCGCAACGGCGTTTTCCCGCTTGCCAAATTGCCGGGACGGGCGGAGCATTGACCGCCGACCCAATCAAGGGCCGAGCTCCAACTAGGGAGGGCGGCGAATGGGACAAGACGTCAGAAGTCCCCGCGGTCCCCGGTGCATCGCGCTGGTGGGCCCATTCCAAAGCGGTAAAACCACACTTCTCGAAGCGATATTGGCACGCACCGGTGCCATCCCGCGCGCCGGCAGTGTCGATGCCGGCACTTCCTTCGGCGACGCCAGCCCCGAGGCCCGCCACCACAAGATGAGCGTCGGCCTTACTGCCGCCACCACAAGCTTCATGGGCGACACTTATACCTTTATCGATTGTCCCGGCTCGGTGGAATTCGCGCACGACATGCGTGCTGCGATCCCCGCGGTCGATGCCGCGGTGGTCGTCTGCGAGGCAGACGAGAAAAAGCTGCCGCAGCTTCAGATCATCCTGCGCGAATTGGAAGATCTCGGCATTCCGCGTTTTCTGTTCCTCAACAAGATCGATCGCGCCAACAAACGCATCCGCGAGACGCTTGCGACGTTGCAGCCGGCATCGCGCGTTCCGTTGGTGCTGCGGCAGATTCCGATCTGGAAAGGCGAATTGATCGAAGGCTTCGTCGACCTCGCGCTGGAGCGCGCCTTTGTCTATCGCGAGCACAAGGCATCCGAGGTCATCGTGCTCGAAGGCGGCGATCTCGACCGCGAGAGGGAAGCGCGCTTCTCTATGCTGGAAAAACTCGCCGACCATGACGACGCGCTGATGGAGCAGTTGCTCGAGGACATCCAGCCGCCGCGCGATGCGGTGTTCGACGATCTCGCCCGCGAACTGCGCGAGGGGCTGATCTGCCCGGTGCTGCTCGGCTCGGCGACGCGCGAAAACGGCGTGTTGCGGCTGCTGAAGGCGTTGCGGCATGAAGCGCCCGGCGTCGCTGCCACCGCCAAGCGTCTCGGCGTGCCCGAGAGCAAGGAGGCGCTCGCCTACGTGTTCAAGACCATGCACCTGCAACACGGCGGCAAGCTTTCGCTGGCGCGACTGCTCGCCGGCCATCTCGATGACGGCGCGACGCTGCAATCTTCCTCCGGCGGGACGGGGCGGGTTTCCGGCATCCTCGCCGTCAACGGCGCGCACGATACCAAGCGTGCATCGGCCGAAGCCGGCGAGGCCATCGCGCTCGGCAAGCTCGACGCTGTCAAGACCGGCGATACGCTCTCGAACGGCAAGACCGCGCCGCTGGCTCTGGCAAAGGTCGAGCCGTTCCCGCCGGTGCTGGCGATGTCTATCGCCGCAAGCGATCGCAAGGATGACGTCAAGCTCGGCCAGGCGCTGTTGCGGCTCAACGAGGAAGATCCGTCGTTGACGATGATCCAGAACCAGCGCACCCACGACATCGTATTGTGGGGACAAGGCGAGATGCATCTGCGCGTCGCATCGGAGCGCTTGCGCGACCGCTTCGGTGTCAACGTCAAATCGCATCCGCCGGCGATCGGCTATCAGGAGACCATCCGCAAACCGACCACCCAGCGCGGCCGGCACAAGAAGCAGTCCGGCGGCCACGGCCAGTTCGGCGACGTGGTGCTGGAGATCAAGCCGTTGCCGCGCGGCGAAGGCTTCAAGTTTGACGAAAAGGTCGTCGGCGGCGCGGTGCCGCGCAACTACATCGGCGCGGTGGAAGAAGGCGTGGTCGACGGCCTGGCGCGCGGCCCGCTTGGTTTCCCCGTCATTGACGTCCAGGTCACGCTGACCGACGGCTCCTATCACAGCGTCGATTCCTCGGACCTTGCGTTCCGCACCGCGGCGCGGATCGGTGTCAGCGAGGGGCTCCCGCAATGCCAGCCGGTGCTGCTCGAGCCCATTTATGTCGTCGAGATCGTTTGCCCGACCGACGCCACCGCGAAGATCAACGCCATCCTGTCGGCACGGCGCGGCCAGATCCTCGGCTTCGACACCCGCGAGGGCTGGAGCGGATGGGACTGCGTGCGCGCCATGATGCCGGAGGCGGAAATCGGAGAATTGATCGTGGAGTTGCGCTCGGCGACCGCCGGGGCCGGCAGCTTTACGCGCCAGTTCGACCGCATGGCCGAAGTCACGGGACGAGCCGCCGATCAGATCATCGCCGCCCACCGCGACGCGGCGTGATCAGCTCAGGAGCTTCGGCGCGGCCTTTCGCAGAGGCCGCGCTGCAAAGCGCAACCCGGAAGGCCGCACTGCGCTTCGTGCCGCTGCTGACCGTCGCCTACCTGTTCAACTATCTGGATCGAACCAGTATTGGCTTCGCCGGCTTGACGATGAACAAGCAGCTCGGACTGTCGGCTGGGCAGTTCGGCCTGGCTGCCGGCATCTTCTTTTTGGGCTATTGCCTGTTTGAAGTGCCGAGCAATCTGCTGCTCTATCGTTTCGGTGCGCGACGCTGGCTCGCCCGCATCATGATCACCTGGGGTATCGTATCGGCGGCGACCATCTTCGTCGTCGGGCCGAACAGCTTTTACGCGTTGCGCCTTCTCTTAGGCGTCGCGGAAGCGGGATTCTTTCCCGGCGTGACGTTCTTTCTCGCCGCCTGGTTTCCGGCTCAATACCGGACGCGGATGCTGGCCTGGTTCCTGATCGGGATTCCCTTGTCGTCGCTGATCGGCGGCCCGATATGCGGCTTGCTGCTGCAGATGGACGGCATCTGGGGCCTCGCAGGATGGCAATGGATGTTTCTCGGGGTCAGCCTGCCATGCATCCCGATCGGTCTATTGACGCTGCGCTTGCTCGCCGATCGTCCGGAGACCGCGACCTGGCTGAGCCGGGACGAGCGCGACGCGTTGCACAGCGTGCTTGCCTCCGAAGTGCGCGAGCGGCCGCACGCGTCATTGCTGGCCGCGCTGGTGGATACCCGCGTGCTGATCCTCGCGGCGATCCAGTTCGGATTCACATTGGGATCGTATGGGATCGGCATCTGGCTGCCGTTGATCCTCAGGGAATACCATTTGTCGACGTTGGCGATCGGCTGGATCGCAGCCATTCCCTATGTGTTTGCTTCGGCCGGCATGATCTTGTGGGCACGCTATGTCGACCGCAGCGGCCGCCGCCTCGTCAACCTGGCGATCACATGTTTTCTTGGTGGAGCAGGCCTCGTGGCGCCGATCCTGTCCGGCTCGCTCGTGGTCGCCTTGATCGGATTCAGCGTGGCGCTGGTCGGCGTCACCGCCGCGCGGGCGATCTTCTGGACGATACCGACGCGATTCCTGACCGGCGTCGCCGCCGCCGGCGGGCTGGCCTTCATCAACAGTATCGGCACGGTCGGCGGTTTTGCGGGCCCATCCATGATGGGCTGGTTGAGGGAGTTTTCCGGTTCCTACACCTTCGGCCTCGCCGTGGTCGCTGCGATCATGGTCGCCGCAACGCTTGCCTCGATATCGCTCAAGCTCGTCGTGTCGAAGGAGTAACGGGGAGCCCGCGCGTGGAAAAGCCGGATCAGTAGGTCTTGCCAGGTGATGTCTTTTACATCATTGTAAAGGGATGAAGTATCATCTATCATGTTCTCCATATGGATTAGTCGCGTGATCACGTCGTTCCAAATGCGGGCGGCGCGGGCGCTATTGGGCATCGACCAAAAAACGCTCGCTGAACTCGCTGGAGTTTCGCTGCCGACGATCCAGCGCATGGAGGCAAGCGTCGGTACCGTCCGCGGCGTTATCGAATCCCTGACTAGGGTGGTCGATGCGCTTAACCGTGCCGGCGTCGAACTGATCGGCGAGCACGTGCGCAGCGATAATGGCGGACGTGGCGTCCGGTTGAAGGAGCCGGGGCCACCGCGCCGGACCCGGCGCAGGAATTAGCGATGTCGCGAACGAGATCTCGCGACCTGACGCGGGAGAGTTGCGGGGAATGAGCATCGCAAGCGAGCGGGCGCGCCGAACCAAACAGCCGACCTTTGCGGAATTATATTCGCCGAAGCTGATCACGGTGTTGCGTGAAGGCTATGGCCTTGCCGACCTCCGTGCCGATCTGATCTCCGGGCTGACGGTTGCGATCGTCGCACTTCCGCTGTCAATGGCGATTGCGATTGCGTCGGGCGTGACGCCGGATCGCGGACTTTATACCGCCGTGGTCGGCGGCTTTATGGTTTCGCTTCTGGGCGGCAGCCGGTTTCAGATCGGTGGACCCGCCGGCGCCTTTATCGTGCTGGTGTCCTTGACCGCCGAACGCCACGGCGTCGACGGCGTGATCCTCGCCACGCTGATGGCAGGGGTGTTCCTGATCGGGGCGGGACTGCTTCGGCTGGGTACATATGTCAAATTCATTCCCTATCCGGTGACGGTGGGATTCACCGCCGGCATCGCCGTCATCATATTTGCAAGCCAACTGAGGGATCTGCTTGGCATCAGGCTTGCCACCAAGGAGCCGGGCGAATTGATTCCGAAACTGGAAGCGCTCGCGCACGGACTGCCCAGCGCCAATGTTTCGGCGATGGCGATAGCCGCCTTGAGCATCGCCATCATCGTCATGCTCCGCAAGGCTCGGCCGAGTTGGCCCGGGATTTTGATCGCAGTCGTTGTGGCGGCATTCGTCACCTGGGCCCTATCGCTGCCGGTAGAAACCATCGGCACCCGTTTTGGCGGCATCCCCCGACAATTGCCCTTGCCTGCGTGGCCGACGTTCTCGCTTGCGAAGGCAAAGGCGGTGCTTCCCGACGCCATCGCTTTTGCTCTGCTGGGTGCGATCGAATCCCTGCTGTCAGCCGTGGTGGCGGACGGAATGACCGGGCGTCGGCATCGCTCCAATTGCGAATTGGTGGCACAGGGGTTTGCCAATGTCGGGTCGGCGCTGTTCGGCGGTATCTGCGTCACCGGGACTATCGCGCGAACCGCAACCAATGTCCGCGCCGGCGCACGCGGTCCGGTCTCCGGAATGCTGCATTCGGTGTTCCTGCTGCTGTTCATGCTGATCGCAGCCCCGCTCGCAAGCTACATTCCGCTCGCAGCGCTGGCCGCCGTGCTCGTGGTGGTCGCCTGGAACATGGCCGAGAAACAGGAATTCGCGACGCTGATCCGCTCCTCGCTCGGCGACGCCACTGTGTTGCTCGCTACCTTCCTGCTGACGATCTTCCGCGATCTCACCGAAGGCATTTTGGTCGGCTTTGCGCTCGGCGCGGTGCTGTTCATCAACCGCATGGCGCAGATGACCGGCGTCGAGGACGGCACGCCGCTTGTGATCCCCGATCGGGCTGATCTCGGCGACGACCGTGTGCCCTACGATGCGCGTCTCGCCGCCGATCCCGATGTATTGGTGTATCGCATCACCGGCGCTTTCTTCTTTGGCGCCGCGTCGGCCGTGGGCGCGGTGCTCGACGGCATCGCGGACAGACAAAAGGCGTTCGTGGTCGATCTCTCTGCCGTACCGTTTCTCGATTCGACCGCTGCGAACGCGATGAACCGCGTCGCCACTAAGGCGAACCGCCAGGGCATCCAGCTCTTCATCACCGGTGCGTCGACTGCGGTGCGCCGCGCGCTCTTCACTCATGGCTTAAGACCGCCACGCGCGCGATACCGGGAAACCATCGGCCGCGCCATCGCCGACATCAAGGGCGAGCGCGAAAAGGCCCCCGTCGCACGGCAGACCGTGGCGGCATCATCCGCTTCCTCCCGGCTGGCCGGCGGCGGATGATCACACGGCGCCATGCTTGGTAGCGCTCGCCGGCGGCCCGCGCCGAGGCTGGGTCTCGAACCTTTTTGCTGTTGGGGGGCGCGGGTGGCAGGTTCCTTGTGCGGTGCGGCGGCCCATCACTGGATCAATCTCGCCGCGATCTGGTTTGCCGCAGCTGGCGCAGCCGCGCTGAGCGCTATCGTTGCCGTAACCGTACATCGCTAGGACCGACGGCATTGACAGCCGCCGCGGCTTGCCCGATTTGACTGATATGACCGAGACCAAAGCCCGCGCCGCATGCCTGATCGGATGGCCGGCTGCGCATTCGCGCTCGCCGCTGATCCACCACCACTGGCTGCGCACGCTCGGCATCGAGGGCGGCTACAGCATCGAGGCGGTGCCGCCCGAATTCCTTGCCGAGTTCGTACTGCGTCTTTCGGCGCACGGCTTTGTCGGCGCCAACATCACCATTCCGCACAAGGAACGTGCGCTGGCACTGACCAAGCCGGATGCGCGCGCCCGCGCGGTCGGTGCGGCCAACACGCTGTGGTATGAGGGCCGCGAGCTGCACTCGACCAACACCGACATCGAGGGCTTTATCAATAATCTCGACGCCTGCGCGAGCGGATGGGATGCGACTGAGGAGGCGCTGGTGCTCGGCGCGGGCGGCTCGTCGCGCGCGGTGGTGTTCGGATTGATCGAGCGCGGCGTCAAAATCATCCATTTGGCGAACCGGACCGCCGAGCGCGCCCGAGCGCTGGCGGATCAATTCGGCGCAAATGTTCATCCCGTCGCATGGGATGATATCGACGAGGCGCTGCCTCGCGCCGGGCTCATGGTCAATACAACATCGCTCGGCATGCGCGGCCAGCCCGGGCTCGAGGTTAATGTCGGGCGGTTGCCATCCCATGCCGTGGTTGCCGATCTCGTCTATGTTCCGCTCGAGACGCCGCTACTCGCGGCGGCGAAGACGCGCGGGTTGAAGACCGCCGATGGGCTCGGCATGCTGTTGCACCAGGCGGTGCGCGGGTTCGAATTGTGGTTCCACCGGCGTCCGGAGGTTACCTCAGAACTTCGTGCGCTGGTGGAGGCCGATCTCACAAACGCATGATCGGCTGCCGGCTGCGCCTTGGAACGGGAATATCGTCGCGGCGTTGGGGTCTGTTGCTGGATCACCCCCGCGGAGAGTAGTTCATGCCCGTTCGCCGTTCCACGTTCACGCGTCCGCTCGTCGCCGTCGCGATGGTTGCCGCCTCGTCCCTCTATGCCATCGCGCAGCAATCGCCATCACCGTCACGTGTTCGCGGCACCGTCGAGAGCGTTGACGGCGACGTGCTCGCGGTGAAATCGCGCGGCGGTGAGGACGTCAAGCTGCACATGACCGGCGATTTGCGCGTGGTCGGGATCACTAGGATTTCGCTGTCGGACATCAAGGTTGGCTCGTTCATCGGCACCACCACGGTGCCGGGACCGGACGGCAGCCAAAATGCCGTCGAGGTGCATGTGTTTCCGGAAAACATGCGCGGCACCGGCGAGGGCTCGCGGCCCTACGATCTGCGCCCCAACTCGACCATGACCAACGCCACTGTGGCCGAGAGCGTCGTGGGCAATGACGGTCACACGCTGCTGGTCAAATACAAGGACGGTGAGAAAAAGGTCGCGGTGCCGCCGGATACGCCTGTCGTGACCTATGTTCCCGCCGACAAATCCGACCTCAAGGCCGGCGCCAAAGTGATCGCGTTTACGAAAAAGTTGCCCGACGGTTCGTTCGAGACCAACCGCGTCAGCGTTGGTCGCGACGGGCTGACGCCGCCGATGTGAGGCGCGGGCTTCGAGGAATAGCCTGCTACTTGTGGTGTTCTTCCCTTGGCCGGAGGCAGCCTTGGGAGGACATCATGCGGAAAAATTCTCTGCTGCTAGCTTTGCTGGCTGTTGCGTTTGTATCGACAGCGTCGGCGCAGCAGCCGCCGACGGTCCGGATCCGCGGCACCATCGAGGCCGTCGACGGCCCCACACTCAGCATCAAGTCGCGCGACGGCAGCGACATGAAAGTGCGCGTCACCGACAATGTCGCGGTCTTTGGGGTTACGAAGACCTCGTTGTCGGAGATCAAAGAGGGCTCCTATATCGGCGTCACGGCGATGCCCGAGCCTGATGGCACACAGAAGGCGATCGCGGTTCACATCTTCCCTGAGAACCAGCGCGGCGCGGCCGAGGGTTTCCGTCCCTGGGATCTTCGTGCCAACTCCACCATGACCAATGCGACCGTCGCCGAGACGGTTGCCGGCGTGAACGGCCAGAGCATCCTGGTCAAGTACAAGGACGGCGAGAAGAAAGTCGTGGTGCCGCCGGAAACGCCGATCGTCACCTTTGTCCCCGGCGACAAATCCGAGCTCAAGGTGGGCGCCAAGATCATCATCTTCGGCGCGGCGAAAAAAGAAGACGGAACGCTGGAAGCGGCCCGTGTCAATGTCGGGCGCGACGGCATCAGCCCGCCGATGTGACGCGAAGCGTCATTCCGGGGCGCGCGTAGCGCGAGCCCGGAATCCATAACCACCATCGAGAGTATGGTTTCCGGGCCTGCGCCAAACGGCGCATCCCGGAATGACAAAGATTTTGGGGTCTCACACCGCCAGCACGTGGTCGTCGATCTCGGCGATGGTGTTGACGCCGCACAGTCCCATGGTGGTTGAGAGTTCGCCGGCGATCAGATCGATCGCCTTGGCGACGCCGGGGCCGCCGAACGCGCCGAGGCCATGGATGTAAGCCCGGCCGATCATGCAGGATTTGGCACCGAGCGCGAGCGCGCGCATCACGTCTTGCCCCGAGCGAATGCCGCTGTCGAACATGATTTCGATCTGCGAACCGACGGTGTCTGCGATCTCCGGCAGCACCTCGATCGACGACGGCGCGCCGTCGAGCTGCCGGCCGCCATGGTTGGAGACCACCAGCGCCTGCGCACCGGTCTTCGTCGCCACCTCCGCATCTTCGACGTCGAGAATGCCTTTGAGGATCAGCTTGCCGGGCCAGATGCTGCGGATCCAGTCGACGTCTTTCCAGTTCAGCGTGGTATCGAATTGGGTCGCGATCCACGTGCCCAGCGCGGTAATGTCATCGGTGCCCTTGAGATGGCCGACGAGATTGCCGAAGGTGCGGCGCTTGCCGCGCAAGACGCCCGCGACCCATGCCGGCTTGGTGGCGAAATCCAACAGTTTCGACAGCGACCATTCCGGCGGCACCGTCATGCCGTTCTTGATGTCGGCGTGGCGCTGTCCGATCACTTGCAGGTCGACGGTCAACACCAGCGCGCTGCACTTGGCCGCGATGGCGCGCTCGATCAAGGCCTTGATGAAGCCGCGGTCTTTCATGACGTAGAGCTGAAACCAGAACGGCTTGTCGACGCTTTGAGCGACATCCTCGATCGAGCAGATCGACATCGTGCTCAGCGTGAAGGGAATGCCAGCGGCCTGAGCTGCACGGCAGGCGTGAATCTCGCCGTCGCTAAATTGCATGCCGGTCAGCCCGACCGGCGCCAGGATCAGCGGCAGCGCGGCCGGCTCGCCGAGGATCCTGGTCGAAAGATCGCGTTTCGACACGTCGACCAGAACGCGCTGGCGAAACTTGATCTGCTGCAGGTCGTCGCGATTGGCGCGCAGCGTCTCCTCCGCATAAGAGCCGCGATCGGCGTAATCGAAAAATGCCTTCGGCACCTTTCGCATATGGACCTGACGCAGGTCTTCGATGCAGGTGATGTGCTTCATGGACGCTTCCCAGCCCTTCTCGCATTTTGCTCGTATTTTGCTCGGGTTTTGCCTTCTTGTATTTGTCGCTTGGGGTGTCATCTAGCATGGCTGGGGTATCTGCCAAATCGTTGTGCCAGGAGGCATTTATGATCGCACCGCGCTCCGACCCCGAAGCCGTCAAGGGCGCCGAAAAGCGCCGGCTCGACGAGGCCCTGGACGAGGGGCTGGAGGAGACTTTTCCGGCGTCCGATCCGGTCAACGTCACCCAGCCGCCGCCCTCGAAGGGCGATCGCTACGTCCGCCGGAAGGATTAAAGCGGTTCCATCCGCGTCTCCGGATCGGCGGTTATACGCGTGTTAACAACAGGTTAGTGGCCGTGCCGCGGATCGGAGCCGGTAATGATTCATCATATTTTTTGAAGCCATTTTAGTCCCGATGGCATTATAACTCCCGGGCACGGGCGTTCGAGGCTTGGTGCCAAGCCTTAAATGGGTGCTGGGGGTCATATGAGCCGCAAATATTTCGGTACGGACGGGATTCGGGGCCGTGCCAACGGTTTGATCACGCCGGAGCTGGCGCTCAAGGTGGGGCAGGCGGCCGGACTGGTGTTTCAGCGCGGCGACCATCGCCATCGCGTCGTGATCGGCAAGGATACGCGGCTCTCCGGCTACATGATCGAATACGCCATGGTGGCCGGCTTCACCTCGGTCGGCATGGACGTGCTGCTGCTCGGCCCAATGCCGACGCCGGCAGTGGCGATGCTGACCAAATCGATGCGCGCCGATCTCGGCGTGATGATTTCCGCTTCCCACAATCTGTTCGAGGACAACGGCATCAAGCTGTTCGGTCCGCAGGGCTTCAAATTGTCCGACGACGTCGAACGGCAGATCGAGCAACTGCTGGATGAATCGCTCGATAAAAAGCTGGCGCAGAGCGCGAGCCTCGGCCGGGCCCGCCGCATCGACGGCGTCCACGACCGCTATATCGAGTTCGCCAAGCGCACGCTGCCGCGCGATCTCTCACTCGATGGCTTGCGCGTGGTGGTCGATTGCGCCAACGGCGCGGCCTACAAGGTGGTGCCGGAAGCGCTGTGGGAACTGGGCGCCGACGTCATCTCGATCGGCGTCGATCCGGACGGCTTCAACATCAACAAGGAATGCGGATCGACCGCGCCGGAAGCGCTGTGCAAGAAGGTGCGCGAGATGCGCGCCGACATCGGCATTGCGCTCGACGGCGACGCCGATCGCGTGATCCTGGTCGACGAGCGCGGACATCTGGTCGATGGCGACCAGTTGCTGGCCGTGATCGCGCAAAGCTGGAAGGAAGACGGCCGGCTTGCCAAGCCAGGCGTCGTCGCCACCGTGATGTCGAATCTCGGGCTCGAGCGTTTTCTGCAAGGCCAGGGCATCGAGATGGTGCGCACGCCGGTGGGCGACCGCTACGTGCTCGAACGGATGTTGAGCGGCGGCTACAATCTTGGCGGCGAGCCTTCCGGTCACATCATCTTGTCGGACTATGCCACCACCGGCGACGGCTTCGTCGCGGCGCTGCAGGTGCTGGCGGTGGTGCAAAAGCTCCGTCGTCCAGTATCGGAGGTCTGTCATCGCTTCGATCCGCTGCCGCAGATTCTCAAGAACGTCCGCTATCGCAGCGGCAAGCCGCTCGATGATGCCGAGGTCAAGTCGGCGATCGATGCCGGCGAAAAACGGCTCAACGGCCATGGCCGGCTGCTTGTCCGCTCGTCCGGCACCGAATCCGTGATCCGCGTGATGGGCGAGGGCGACGATCGCATCCTGATCGAGGAAGTGGTCGATCATATCGTCACCGCGCTCGGCCAAGCCGCGGCCTGAAGAAGCCCGTCAAGACCGCCCGATACTTATCCTCTGTCGTTCCCGCTGGTTGCATCGCAGCTATCGGCTAATGGGAGTGGTCGCTCGCGCGCGGCTGTCGTAGGAACGGCGCAATCATTTTTGCGAATCTTGCGGGAAGTGCGCCTTGAACAAGCCTGTTGTCGTCTCCGAAGAAGCATTGGCCGCGCCGGTGCTGGCGGCGGATGCGATGCGCGGCCCTGCCGCCAGGGCCGCTTCCGCAGGCCCGGCCTATATCGTGCTGGCGGGAATCAGTTTTTCGCATTTCCTCAACGACACGATGCAGTCGCTGATCGCGTCGGTCTATCCGATCCTCAAAGACAGCTATGCGCTCAACTTCGCGCAGATCGGAATGATCACGCTGGCGTTCCAATTCACCGCATCGCTGCTGCAGCCGGTGGTCGGACATTTCACCGACAAGAAGGCGCAGCCGTTCTCGCTCGCGGTCGGCATGGGGTCCACCTTCTTCGGATTGCTGGTCTTGAGCGTCGCCAATCAATACGCAATCATTCTTGTCGCGGCGGCGCTGGTCGGACTGGGATCGGCGGTGTTTCATCCCGAGTCGGCGCGCATCGCCCGGCTGGCTTCAGGCGGGCGTTACGGGTTTGCGCAATCGGTGTTCCAGCTCGGCGGCAGCTTCGGCACCTCGATGGGGCCGGTGCTGGCGGCCTTGATCGTGGTCCCGTTCGGCCAGCCGAGCATCGCCTGGTTTTCCCTGATCGCATTTCTGGCGATCGTGATCCTGTGGCGGATCGGCGTGTGGTACCGGCCGCAGATCACCGACAAGAAGCCGGCGCCGATCCATCTGCATCCGGATGCGCCGAGCCCGCGCCGCGTCAAGATCGCGCTTGTCGTATTGGTGGCGCTGCTGTTCTCGAAGCAGCTCTATGTG
>VAZV01000069.1 GCA_005884765.1 Alphaproteobacteria bacterium | reverse complement strand
CCTCATTGCGGCGCGATGTTCGCGAAATGCAGCACGCCGGCGACAACAACCACCATCGCCAGCGACAGCGGCAGGAACACTTTCCAGCCGAGCCGCATCAATTGATCGTAGCGGTAGCGCGGCACGATCGCCTTCGCCATCGCAAACAGGAAGAACATGAAGAATAGTTTCAGCGCGAACCAGATCACGCCGGGCACCCAGGTGAACGGCGGCAACGCCACCGGCGGCAGCCAGCCGCCCAAGAACAGGATTGTTGCCATCGCGCACATCGTGGTGATCGCGACATATTCGCCGAGCATGAACAACAGATACGGCGTCGAGCCGTATTCGACCATGAAGCCCGCAACCAGCTCGGATTCGGCTTCCACCAGATCGAATGGCGGGCGGTTGGTTTCCGCCAGCGCCGAGACGTAGAACACCACGAACATCGGAAACAGCGGCCACACGTACCAGTTCAGGAAGGTGAGCTGCGGCAGGCCGATCAGGCCGCCAAATCCGCGGGTGTTCTGCGCTTCGACCACGGCCGAGAGATTGAGCGAGCCGGCGCACAGCAGCACCGTGATAATGACGAAGCCGATCGAGACTTCATAGCTCACCATCTGGGCTGCCGAGCGAAGCGCCGCCAGGAACGGATATTTCGAGTTCGACGACCAGCCGGCCATGATGATGCCATAGATCGACAGCGATGAGATCGCGAAGATATAGAGCACACCGACATTGATGTCGGAGATCACCCAGCCGAGATTCATCGGGATCACGGCCCACGCCGCGAGCGCGAGCACGCAGGACACCAGCGGCGCCAGCAGGAAGACGCCCTTGTTGGCGCCGGCCGGAATGATCGGCTCCTTCAGCACGAACTTTAACAGGTCCGCAAAGGACTGGAACAGTCCCCACGGGCCGACCACGTTGGGACCGCGCCGGATCTGCACCGCTGCCCAGATCTTGCGGTCGGCGAGCAAGATATAGGCGATCGCGATCAGCAGCACGACAAGCAGCAACACACTCTCGGCGACCATGACGATCAGCGGCCAGAGGAACCCGGTCCAGAATGCGCTTTCAAAAAATTCCATCAGCTCACGCTCATTCCGCTGCCGTCAGCATCCGCCCGGAGGCCAGGCGCGAACATTCCGCCATCACCGCCGAGGCGCGTGCAATCGGGTTGGTGAGGTAGAAATCCTCGATTGCCGTCTTGAACGGCGCCTTCTCGAGGCTGCCGCCCTTCCCTGCCAGCGCCTTGATGTCACCAGCGCTGCCGGGCTCGATCTGGTCGATGCGCATCAGGTGCGGCACCGCCTTGAAGATCGCCTGCCGCAGCGCCGACAGCGAGTCATAAGGCAGCCGCTTGCCCAACACATCCGACAATGCGCGGATGATCGCCCAGTCCTCGCGCGCCTCGCCCGGCGGAAACGCCGCGCGGCCCGCGATCTGCACCCTGCCCTCGGTATTGACGTAGATGCCGGATTTTTCGGTATAGGCCGCGCCGGGCAGGATCACGTCGGCGCGATGGGCGCCCCTGTCGCCGTGCGTGCCGATATAGACCACGAAGGTGCCGTCCGGCACTTTGGTCTCGTCGGCGCCGAGCAGGAACAGCACGTCGAGCGTGCCGAACGCCGTCATCTGCGCCGCGCTCAGCCCGCCCCCTCCGCCGGCAAAGCCGATATCGAGCGCGCCGACGCGGGAGGCAGTTTCGTGCAGCACCGCAAAGCCGTTCCAGCCATCCTTGAGCGCGCCGAAATCGCCGGCGAGCTTTGCCGCGAGCGAAAGGACGGCGGCGCCATCGTGCCGCGCGATCGCGCCGGCGCCGACCAGAACGATCGGTTTCTTGGCGCCCTTCAGCAGATCGGCGAAGCAATGCTTGCCCGCGGCGAGGTCGGCAAGGGAACCCGTGCCGGCGCCGATATGTTCGTAGCGGTAGGTCACATCAGCCTTGGCGCCGATCAGGCCGATTTTGAGCTGGCCGGTGAGCCAGCGCTTGCGTATGCGCGCGTTGAGTACAGCCGCTTCACGCCGCGGGTTCGAGCCGATGATCAGAAGCGCGTCGGCCTGGTCGATACCGGCAATGGTCGGGTTGAAGATATAGGAGGCGCGGCCGGCCTTGGGGTCGAAAGCATCACCGCCCTGGACGGCGAGGTTGGACGAGCCGTACTTCGCCAGCAGATCCTTCAGCGCGAACATTTCTTCCACCGCAGCGAGGTCGCCGGCGATCGCCCCGATCCGCTTGCCGTCGCTGCGGGCGGTTCTCGCTGCAATCGCCGCAAACGCTTCGGGCCACGACGCCGCGCGGAGTTGGCCGTTCTCGCGGATATAGGGCCGGTCGAGCCGCTGCGTGCGTAGGCCGTCGACGACGTGGCGGGTCTTGTCGGAAATCCATTCCTCGTTCACCGCCTCGTTGACGCGCGGCAGGATCCGCATCACCTCGCGGCCGCGGGTATCGACCCGGATCGCGGAGCCGATGCCGTCCATGACGTCGATCGACTGGGTCTTGCCGAGTTCCCAGGGCCGCGCGGCAAACGCGTAGGGTTTTGAGGTCAGTGCACCCACGGGACAGATATCGACCAGGTTGCCCTGCAGCTCCGAGGTCAGCGCGGTCTCGAGATAGGTCGTGATTTCCATGTCCTCGCCGCGTCCCGTCGCGCCCAGTTCGGGCGCGCCGCAGACTTCGGCGGCGAAGCGGACGCAGCGGGTGCACTGGATGCAGCGGTTCATCGAGGTCTTGACCAGCGCGCCCAGATATTTGTCCTCGACCGCACGCTTGTTCTCGGCGAAGCGGCTGGTATCCACGCCGTACCCCATCGCCTGGTCCTGCAGGTCGCACTCCCCGCCCTGATCGCAGATCGGGCAGTCCAGTGGATGGTTGATCAGCAGAAATTCCATCACGCCTTCGCGCGCCTTTTTCACCATCGGCGAGCGCGTCGAAATTTCCGGCGGCTCGCCCTTGGGACCGGGCCGGCAATCGCGCACGCCCCAAGCGCAGCTTGCGACCGGCTTCGGGCCGCCTTTCACCTCAACCAGGCACATCCGGCAATTGCCGGCGATCGACAGCCGCTCGTGATAGCAAAAGCGCGGAATCTCGGCGCCGGCGGCCTCGCACGCCTGCAGCAGCGTGTACTCCGCCGGGACGTCGATCTCCTTGCCGTCGATGATGAGTTTGGTCATTACAAACCTACCAACATTCCGAGCACCTGGAGCGCCAATCCCGGAAGCGCCAGTACTCGAGCCAAACGTGTTCTTCCGAACGCGGCATAGAAGCCGATGCAGGCTCCGATCGTCGCTCCAGTCAGCACAAACGCCAGCACCGTCTTTTCCGAAGGACCCGCGAGATAGAAACCGAGGCCACCACCTGCGCAGAATCCGGCGCAAATCCAGAACATGACGGCATAGCCGCCAAGGGCGGCTGGATCCCTCTTCCCCGATCGTATGTCGCTCAGGAAGCCCATCACCATCACTCCGCCGCCGCCATCTCGACGGGATCGAGGACACCGACGTCATCGATATCGGACTTGTGCGAATATTCGTCGATCCGCGCTTCGATCTCGTGACGGAAATGTGCGATCAGGCCCTGGATCGGCCAGGCCGCGGCGTCGCCGAGCGCGCAGATGGTATGGCCTTCGACTTGCTTGGTGACTTCCAGGAGCATGTCGATCTCGCGCTTGTGGGCGCGGCCTTCGGCCATGCGGGTCAACACCCGCCACATCCATCCCGTTCCTTCGCGGCAGGGCGTGCACTGGCCACAGCTCTCGTGCTTGTAGAAATAGGCGATGCGCGCGATCGCCCGGATCAGGTCGGTCGATTTGTCCATGACGATGACGGCGGCGGTTCCGAGGCCGGAACGCAGCTTGCCGAGGCTGTCGAAATCCATCGGCGTATCTATGATCTGTTCCGCCGGCACCATG
This sequence comes from Alphaproteobacteria bacterium, assembly GCA_005884765.1. Taxonomy (GTDB): domain Bacteria; phylum Pseudomonadota; class Alphaproteobacteria; order Rhizobiales; family Xanthobacteraceae; genus Bradyrhizobium. The sequence goes on along the minus strand of VAZV01000069.1, from coordinate 15,485 downwards.
CGAACCGAAGAGCCGCCGGGAATGACGGCTTTGAGATTGTCCCAGCCGCCGCGGATGCCGCCGCAATGGCGCTCGATCAGTTCGCGGAAGGAAATCCCCATGGCTTCTTCGACATTGCAGGGGCGCTCGACATGGCCGGAGATACAGAACAGCTTTGTGCCGACATTGTTGGGCCGGCCGATCGCCGCAAACCACGCCGCTCCGCGCCTCAGAATGTCAGGCGCAACCGCGATCGACTCAACATTGTTGACGGTGGTCGGACAGCCGAACAGGCCGACATTGGCCGGAAACGGCGGTTTCAGCCGCGGCATGCCCTTCTTGCCCTCGAGGCTTTCCAACAGCGCCGTCTCTTCACCGCAGATATAGGCACCTGCGCCATGCGTCACATACAGGTCGAACGGCCAGCCGTTGATGTTGTCCTTGCCGACCAGCTTCGCCTCGTAGGCCTGAGCGACGGCGGCCTCCAGATGCTCGCGTTCCCGGATGAATTCGCCACGGACATAGATGTAGCAGGCGTGCGCGCCCATCGCGAAGCTCGCGAGCAGGCAGCCCTCGACCAGGAGATGCGGATCGTGCCGCATAATCTCGCGGTCCTTGCAGGTGCCGGGCTCGGATTCATCGGCATTGACCACGAGATAGCTCGGCCTTCCGTCGGTCGATTCTTTCGGCATGAACGACCATTTCAAACCAGTTGGAAAGCCCGCCCCGCCGCGGCCGCGCAAGCCGGAGGCCTTCATCTCGCTGATGATCCAGTCGCGGCCCTTGTCGATGATCGCCTTGGTGCCGTCCCAGGCGCCACGCCGGCGCGCGCCTTCGAGGCCCCAATCCTGGAGGCCGTAGAGGTTCTTGAAGATGCGATCCTTGTCGTCGAGCATGACTTTCAAGCTTCTTTCGATCAGCGGCTGGATTGCATGGCGGCGAGGACGGCGGCGCAAGCGCCAAAGGCCAGCATCCACATGAGACTTGTTTCAAGCGATGCGTTCAGGGCGTAACGCTGCAAGAGAAAAATGAATGCTGAAGCCGCCACGCTGTGCATGGCGATATAGCGCCAGTTCTTCATCGCACCGACACTCCCCGGCCCCGCCACTCTCCATGTAACCCCACGCTTCATGTGGTTTCCTTCAACGTGGTCGGCCCGGTGATGGGAGCCGAAAACTGGCGGCCGTTCTGCGGTCCCGGCTTGGGCGGATTGCCAGAGGCAAATCCGTCCAGCACCTTGCCGAAACTTTCCTTGGTCAGGTCTTCGTAAGTATCTTTCCAGATCAGCACCATCGGCGCGTTCACGCACGCGCCGAGACACTCGACCTCCTCCCAACTGAAATTGCCGTCCTTGGAAAGATGGAAGGGATCGTGGTGGATGCGGCTCTGGCAAACTTCGATGATGTCGCCGGCACCGCGCAGCCGGCAGGGCGTGGTGCCGCAGACCTGGACATGGGCCTTCCTGCCCACCGGCTGCAGCTGGAACATCGTATAGAAGGTAGCTATTTCCAGCACGCGAATGTAGGGCATATCGAGCAAATCGGCGACGGCGCGGATCGCCGCCTCCGACACCCAGCCGTTGTGCTGTTCCTGCACCCGCCACAGGATCGCGATCGCCGCCGACGCCTGACGGCCCGGCGGGTATTTGGCGATTTCCTTCTTGGCAAATGCAAGGTTCTCGTCCGAGAACGTGAAGCTCGCAGGCTGCAATTCCTTTGGTGCCAGGCGGCGGACGGACATTCGTTCAGTCTCTCATTGCATGCGGCGAGCAGTGCTCGCATTCAGGGCACTGATCCGATCCTGCCAGAACGCGCTCGCGGTGCCGAATACATTATAGCCGACGTGGGTGGAAACTTTGATGCGATCGAGGATCGACAGTTCGCGCACGGTTTCCAGCCGATTGCTGCGGGGATCGTAGACGATCAGCTGCAGCGGCGTCTGTTCAAGTATATAGCGCGACACGGTGTGATCGGGGTCGTTGCCATGTTCTTCACATATGATCACGCTGTCGCTCTGCAACAGTCGCGTGCCGCCCTTGATGGCCTCGATCTCGACGCCTTCGACGTCGAGCTTGATCAAAAATTTTCCCTCAGCCGGTACCTTGCCGTCGTCGATGAGATTGTCGAGCGCGATGACCGGCACCTGCTCGCCGCCGCCTGCGGGATGGCCGGTGATGCTGAACGCCTCATGCTTGGTGCCCGACAGCCGCGCGGTGCCGCGCACGGCTCCAATCGCGCATTTCATCGGCTCAAAGCGGTTGCCGTTGATCTTGGCGTTGTTGGCAAGCTTGGCAAAGTTCTGCGATGACGGCTCGATCGCAATCGCTTTGTGCGAACCGAAGGGCGCGCTCGAAACAAGGACCGACCAGTAACCGTAATTGGCGCCGCAATCGAGCAAGGTATAGTCGACCTCGGCGGAATGGCGGAACAAGATCTCGAGCTCGTCCTCATAATGGTAGGAGCGGTTGAGCAGCTTGCTCCAGTAGCCGTCGCCATAGGGAAACTCGAACGTCGCGTCGGAATTGAGCTTGATGGCAATGTTGCGCTGGGGCAGCGCTCTGCGCAACAAATTGGCGCAGCCGTTGTAACCGCGATGCGAGAAGTGCGACGAGATCTTCGAACCCGTCACCAGCGCCAGCGCAGCCGTCCGCTCCCACAGGTTGGCTCCTTCAAGAGCGCCCGACGCGCGGTCAAACTGGATCGGCGCTGGCGCCATCACCGGTCGACCTCTCCGAACACGATATCGAGCGAGCCCAGGATCGCGGAGACGTCGGCCAACAGATGGCCCCTGCAGATGAAGTCCATCGCCTGCAGATGCGCAAAACCCGGCGCGCGGATCTTGCACTTGTAGGGCTTGTTGCTGCCGTCGGCGACGAGATAGACACCGAACTCGCCCTTGGGCGCCTCGACCGCGGCATAGACCTCGCCGGCCGGCACGTGGAAGCCTTCGGTATAGAGCTTGAAGTGATGGATCAGCGCTTCCATCGAGCGCTTCATCTCGCCGCGGCGCGGCGGGAAAATCTTGTTGTCCAAGGTCGCAACCGGCCCCTGGGCGTTGGGCGCGCGCAGTTTCTCGATGCACTGTTTCATGATGCGCACGGACTGGCGCATCTCCTCCATGCGGATGCAGTAGCGGTCGTAGCAATCGCCGTTCTTGCCGATCGGAATGTCGAAATCCATTTCGGCATAGCATTCGTAGGGCTGCGCCTTACGCAAGTCCCACGCAGCACCCGAGCCGCGCACCATCACGCCCGAAAATCCCCATTCCCAGGCCTGTCGGAGCGTCACTACGCCGATGTCGACATTTCGCTGCTTGAAGATGCGGTTGCCGGTGAGCAGCCGTTCCAGATCGGCAACGACGCCCAGAAACGGATCGCACCACGCCTCGATATCGTCGATCAGTTTCGGCGGCAGATCCTGATGCACGCCGCCGATGCGGAAATACGCGGCATGCATGCGTGAGCCGGAGGCGCGCTCGTAAAACACCATGAGCTTTTCGCGCTCTTCGAATCCCCACAAGGGCGGGGTCAGCGCTCCGACGTCCATCGCCTGCGTGGTGACGTTGAGCAGATGCGACAGGATGCGCCCGATCTCGCAATAGAGCACGCGGATCAACTGGCCGCGGCGCGGCACCTCGATGCCGAGCAGCTTTTCCGCCGCCAGGCAAAACGCGTGCTCCTGGTTCATCGGCGCGACGTAGTCGAGCCGGTCAAAATACGGGATCGCCTGCAAATAGGTCTTCTGCTCGATCAGCTTTTCGGTGCCGCGATGCAAGAGGCCGATATGCGGATCGACACGGGCGACCACTTCGCCGTCGAGCTCCAGCACCAGACGCAGCACGCCGTGGGCTGCCGGATGCTGCGGCCCGAAATTGATGGTGAAGTTGCGGAGGCTTGGACTTTGCTCGTTCATGCTGCAGCTTCCGCTTGGTGTCGACTAGCGAATGGCGAGTGGCGAGTGGCGAGTACGATCACTGCTTTGGCCCCGCCTTCTCGTCTCCGGGCAGAACCGGATAATCCGCGCCTTCCCATGGAGACAGGAAGTCAAACTTGCGGAATTCCTGATTGAGACGGACAGGCTCGTAGAGCACCCGCTTCTCCTGGTCGTCGTAGCGCACTTCGACGAAGCCGGTGAGCGGGAAATCCTTGCGCAGCGGATGTCCGTCAAAGCCGTAATCGGTCAACAGCCGCCGCATGTCGGGATGGCCGGTGAAGATCACGCCATAGAGGTCGTAGGTCTCGCGTTCGAACCAGTCGGCGCCCGGAAACACGTCGATGATCGACGGTACCTGCGTGGTCTCGTCGGCTTCGGCGCGCAGGCGGATACGCATGTTCAGCGTCGGCGACAACAGATGATAGACCACGTCAAAGCGCTTCTCGCGCCCGGGATAGTCGACCGCCGTGATGTCGGTCAGGTTGACGAAGCGGCAATTGGGATCGTCGCGCAAAAACTTGACGACATCGATAATCCTGGTGGGTTCGACGGTCACCGTGAGCGGCGTCGAGCTTGCCGTCGTCCATGACGTAAAACCTTAGCGTTCGATGGTACCGGTGCGCCGGATCTTCTTCTGCAGCAGCATGATGCCGTAGAGCAGCGCTTCCGCCGTCGGCGGGCAGCCGGGCACATAGATGTCGATCGGCACGATGCGATCGCAGCCGCGCACGACCGAATAGGAGTAGTGATAGTAGCCGCCGCCGTTGGCGCACGAACCCATCGAAATCACGTAGCGCGGCTCCGGCATCTGGTCGTAGACCTTGCGCAATGCCGGCGCCATCTTGTTGGTCAAGGTGCCTGCGACGATCATGACGTCGGACTGGCGCGGCGAAGCGCGTGGGGCGAAGCCGAAGCGCTCGACGTCGTAGCGCGGCATCGACACCTGCATCATCTCGACCGCGCAGCACGCCAGGCCGAAGGTCATCCACATCAGCGAGCCGGTCCGCGCCCAGGTGACCAAATCGTCGGCGGCGGCGACGAAAAAGCCCTTGTCGGATAGTTCGTGATTGACCTCGAGGAAATAGGGGTCATTGGCGCCAACCGGCTTGCCCGTCGCGGGGTCGAGAATACCGGCCGCGGCTGGCGCGGTCATCGGCCCTGATCTCTTGGTTGCGGCGGTAGGACTCAATCCCATTCGAGCGCGCCTTTCTTCCATTCATAGGCAAAGCCGACGGTCAGGACAGCGAGGAACACCACCATCGACCAGAATCCGGTCGCCCCCAATTTGCCGAACGCCACCGCCCAAGGGAACAGGAACGCCACTTCGAGGTCGAAGATGATGAAGAGGATCGCCACCAGATAGAAGCGGACGTCGAACTTCATGCGGGCGTCGTCGAAGGCGTTGAATCCGCATTCATAAGCCGAGAGCTTTTCCGGGTCCGGCTGCTGGAACGCGACCAGGAACGGAGCGATCAACAGCGCCAGGCCAATCAGGGCGGCGACGGCAATAAACACCACCAATGGAAGATAATTCTGCAGGATGCCGGTCATCGGCGAAGGCCTTTTGCTGCTGCTTTCTTGGGCGCCGCAGATTCGTTGATTTGGAATTGTTCTGAGGCTTAGCGCAGCGCACCAAAGGGCGCAAGACAAGGTATTTTGACGGCATCCGCGGCTTGGGAAAGCCGAAAAGCCAGCGCTCATCGGGCCTTCGCCGGCACTCGAACGACGCATTCCATGCATCCGTTTGGGGCCGAGTGGGTTGGCTCTGACGCGCCGGCAAACGACGCGCTGGAGGTCCCGGCCGCGACGGCATCGAGTTGATCGCTCGGCACGCGCCAGACCGGGACGCCACCTCTCGGACTTCAGCTCGGGGCATCGAGGTCCGTCATGTCAGCGATTGGACCGCGCCCGGTCCCGCAAGCCGCCCGGTGAATCCGGTTCGGAGATTGGACGAAACCATTTTGGGGAACCCACGAAACCGCGCTGAAACAGAGCGGGCGTAAGCCTCCATGCAACGAATGGCGTCTCAGACGCCGGGAGGCTTGAAATGAACCACTCGATCCATTCCGCAGACCGTGCGACGCACCTCAAGATCGTGGTGGTGGCGCTGGCGGCCGGCATCGCGGTGGCAGCTTTCGGCATCGTCGCGCGAAGCAATGTGGACTACAGCCAGACCGCCCAGGTCATCAAAGCCGGCAAACCGGTGGCGATCACGAGCTCGGGTACATCGGCGGTTCGCTAGACTAGTTCGACCACGAGCGATTTCATGAAAACGGCCGCCTTGGGGCGGCCTTTTTGTCGTCCAGCAATCGGCGACGAAGGGACACTTAAGGGAAGTTAAGCCATTGATTCAATGGCGCGAGAGACGGGACTCGAACCCGCGGCCTCCGCCGTGACAGGGCGGCGCTCTAACCAACTGAGCTACTCCCGCGGATGCCGTGATCTGGACCGATCCGCATAGGAATGAGGGCATAAAGGTGCGCCCTCTCTTAGTCAAGGTTGTTGCGAATCCCCTTGTCAGCCGGGCCTTTTTTTAATGCCGATGCAAATAATAGGCTGTTTACGGGCAAAACAGCGTAGCCGGCTGACCCCCGAATCGTTTAAGGCCTGGTATGTCTTAGGTTCCTAAGCCATAATCAACCAAGAGGAGGGCCAAGCATGGCGAAGAAAGCAGCGACCCCAACCACCATCACGCTCAAGCATCTTGCGGCGGCAATTGCCGAGGACCAGGAGCTATCGAAGAAACAGGCCGAATCGATTCTAAACGATATGGTCAGCCGGATCACCAAGCACCTCAAGAAGGGCGAGCGCATCCGCATCGTCGGTCTCGGCATCCTGCAGGTACGCAAGCGTGCCGCCCGTATGGGCCGCAACCCCGCCACTGGCGAAGCGATCCACATCAAGGCCAGCAAGAAGGTCGCCTTCCGTGCAGCCAAGGAGCTGAAGGAAGCCGTCTGATTAGGGACAGGTTTTCGGCTCGGATTTAGCGTCATTCCGGCTTGCTTCACGCGGCCCCGGAATGGCGCTTTTCTGTTATAGAGCCTGGTCAGAGCAGTCCCTGTGTCGGATCAGATTTTTTGGCAGCCGCGGTCCTGATGGCGAGTAATCTACCAGCGTTCACGCACACCGTAACCGAGCGCTTTCTGCGCTATGTGGTCATCGACACCCAGTCGGACCCTGCATCGGCAACCTGCCCATCCACCGAAAAGCAAAAGGACTTGGGCCGCCTGCTCGTGCGTGAGCTAAAGGCCATCGGCATTGCCGACGCCCATCTCGACGAATACGGCTACGTCTACGCAACGATACCGGCGAACACCAACAAGAACGTGCCGGTGATCTGCTTCTGCTCGCACATGGATACGTCGCCCGATTGCACCGGCAAGAACGTCAAGCCGCAGATCGTCAAGGGTTATCGCGGCGGCGACATCGTGCTGCCGGCTGATCCCACCCCGGTGATCCGCGCAGCGGAACATCCGGCGCTGGCAGAGCAGATCGGCAACGACCTCATCACGACCGACGGCACGACGCTGCTCGGGGCCGACAACAAGGCGGGGCTCGCCGAGATCATGGATGCCGCGCATTTCCTGATCAACAACCGCGAGGTCAAGCACGGCACGATCAAGATCCTGTTCACCCCGGACGAAGAGATCGGCCGCGGCGTCGACAAGGCCGATCTGAAAAAGCTCGGCGCCGATTTCGCCTACACGATCGACGGCGAAACCGCCGGGAATCTCGAGGACGAGACCTTCTCCGCCGACGGCGCCACCATCACGATCGAGGGCATCAGCACCCATCCGGGTTTTGCCAAGGGCAAGATGGAGCACGCGATCAAGATCGCCGCGGCCATCGTCGATCGCCTGCCAAAGGACACCTGCTCGCCCGAGACCACCGAGGGCAGGCAGGGCTTCCTGCATCCGGTCGGCATAATGGGCGGGCTGGAGCAGGTCACGCTCAGCTTCATCGTGCGCGATTTCACTGACGAGGGCTTGAAGGAAAAAGAGGCGCTGCTGGAAGGCATCGTCAAAGAGGTGATGAAGAGCTACCCGCGCTCGACCTACCGGATGGAGATCAAGCAGCAATATCGCAACATGAAGCAGGTGATCGACCGTCACCCCGAAATCGTCGACTATGCAGTCGAGGCGATCCGCCGCGCCGGCCTGGAGCCGGTGAGGACCTCGATCCGCGGCGGCACAGACGGTTCGCGGCTGTCGTTCATGGGCCTGCCCTGCCCCAACATCTTCGCCGGCGAGCATGCTTTCCATTCACGGCTGGAATGGGTGAGCCGGCAGGACATGGAAAAGGCGGTTAAGACCATCGTCCATCTCGCAACGATCTGGGAAGAGCGGGCTTAACGACAGCAGCAGCGCTTCAAGAGGCCCGCGCGGTCACGATCCAGATCGACGCCGGCAATGGCACCGACTGCCCGCGGACAAACGGTGTCAACGCTTGGCGGATCGAATTTTTGGCGGCGGCCTGAATGTCCGGTGGATGACCCTCCAGCGCGCGGCTGGAGGGCCCGATTTCGAGCGCAGTCTCGACCGCAGCCTCGAGGCCGCGTCCAATCGCAAGGTCGAGCACGAGATTGCAAGGCTCCATCGCAATTTGCTTGAAACCGGCATCGCTCAGGATCCGATGCACGCGGTCCTCGGAAGCAAATGCAAAGGGACCGGGATCTTCCGGTCCCAACTGCGGCAGCTTGGGGACGTGCTGATAGACGGCCTGCAGCGGCGTCATCATCCACGGATTCTCGCGCGGCTCCCGCCAGCAGGCGAATACGAGCCGCCCCGACGGCAGCAACGCGCGATGTAGATTGGCGAAGGAGACCGCGGGTTCGGCGAAAAACATCACGCCGAAGCGCGACGCCAACAGATCGAAGCTCGCGGGGTCGAACGGATAGACGGTCGCATCGGCAAGCACGAAATCGAGCGGCAAGCCCTGCGGCGCGACTTGCCGTGCACGCGATAGCATCGGCACGGAGATGTCGATGCCGAACACAAACCCGGATGGTGCGACCCGCTCCGCCAGCGCGATCGTGGTCGCACCGCAGCCACAGCCGACATCGAGGATTCGCTCGCCGGCTTTCGCGCCCGTGCGATCGATCAAAATCTGCGAGACCGGCGTCAGCAGCACATCCTGCATTGGTTGCCGGTCGGTCCAGTGCTGACCGGCCGGTCCATTCCAGAATGCGATCTGATCAGCATTTCCTTCGTGGCCGTTGAGAACGCCTAGTTGGACCATCTCGGTGACACCCGCATAGGTAAGCCGTTCGCCGGACGCAGGGTAATTTTCTGTACCGGCCACACGCTGGCATCGGGCAAGAGCTGCATCTCAAACCGATGGAACAGCGTCGCCAGGATAATCGTAGCCTCCTGCAAAGCAAACGAAGAACCTATGCAAGTTCGCGGCCCCGTTCCGAAGGGCAAATACGCAAAACGCGGGATATTGCCCTTCGAAGGTGGGAGGAAACGTGCGGGGTCGAAGACGTCGGGACGCTCCCAAAGCTTCCGATGCCGATGGAGCACATAGGGAGCGACGACGATCAGCGATCGCGGTCTCACATGGAAAGTCCCCAGCGTGTCAGCGCCTTCCGACATTCGGCTCAACGCTGCGATGGGAGGATAGAGCCGCAACGCCTCTTCGATCACCGCTCTCGTGACGACCAGCCGTTCGGCCAGTCCGGGCTGCGCCTCCATCAATTCGCGATCGGCCTCTTCCCGCACCCGGGCGCGCCAATCGGACGACTGCGAAAGCAGGAACGCCGACCAGGCGAGTGTATTTGCCGTCGTCTCATGGCCGGCCGAAAGAAAGGTCAGAATGTTCGATCTCACTTCGGCAGAGCTCATCGGCCGCCCCGTTGCCGGGTCGAGCGCACGCAACAGCAGCGTCAATAGATCGGCCGGCGCGTCTGCGCCAGGCGACGTCTCGAGCCGGTGCCGCCGGGTCTCGATGATGGCGTCGATGACATTTTCGAAATAGGCCAGCGTTTGGCGCAGGCGCCTGCGGCCCGGTCGAGGCACGAAATCCGGCACGCCGAACAAATCCAGCGCACCGATGCGGCCGATTGTTCCAAAATAAGAGTTCATGGCAGCGCGAAATCCGTCGAGGTCGCCGCCGATGCCGTCGGAAAACAGGGTCAGCGCCAGCACGTTCAGCGTCAGCAACGTCATTTCAGCCGCCACATCCACCGTTGCGGGTGGTTCGAGTTTGCTCCACCGCTCCGTTAACAAATCGGCGGCTGACAACATCGCGCTCGTAAATGAGGCGACGGTCCTGCGGGCAAACAACGGCGCCAGCGTTCGCCGTTGCATCTCCCACCGGTCGCCCTCGACGCTCAACAGCCCGTCCGCCAGTCCTGTCGCCAGGATGCGCCGCTGGATCGGGTCTTTACGGTAGTTCGCGGCGTTGTCGACAAGCACGTGCTTGATGGCGGCGGGATCATGAACCAGGAACGCGTCGGCAAGAGGCAGCCTGACCTTCGCGATCGGTTCTTGAAAAAACTCGGCACTCCAGCATTCGAGAGGATTTCTCCCGAGCGTAGCCAGCAGTTTGAGCAGCCGCAGCCGCGTCCTCGGCGGGTTCGGCGCAGGAGGACAATATAGGCCTTCGACACCGGGTTCAGAACGCTGCAGCATCTCGTCAACAAAATTCAATGTCGAGCAATGGCCACTAAAACGCAGCAATTTGGCCCCGGTTCCAATCCGGTCCAGCGTATGAAAGGGACGAGCGAGGCGGTGGGAGACGATTTGCGCTCGCTAGGTCAAGCGGGCGGCGAAACCAGACCCGGTCGAGTATCTCGAATGGCGGCAAATCAGTGCCAGGTCCAGCGCGCAGCCTGCTCGGTTTGGGCGGTTTGCGCGGGCATGTCGTTCAGACAGCGCCGTGCTGCGTCGATCTCCGCGTCGGTGGCACCATGGCCCCGCGCCCACGTCTCGGCGGCTGAGGCCGAATATCTGGCGACATAATATCGAACGACGGTGCAGGATAACCGGTGAGCGATGCCCGAATGATTCCCTGCGAACGAGGCTGGCGTCAAAGACAAGACAATCGCCAACGCCCCGATTCCTCGCACCAACATGACACGCCCCCAGATTTGGAAAATTTCTTGCAAATGTCACATGATCAGAATCGGCTAGCCGGAGCAAATTAAAATCGAATCCGGCATCGCTGTTATCACCACTTAGCCGGGGCTCAGCCGTTTCAGATTTCATCGATGGCACAAGCGAAATTTGCGAGTTCGCTGCGCGGATGCCTTAAGACAATCGCCATTCGCTGATGAAGTTTTTTGACATGTGATGCATTCCTGGCACAGAGGCCAAGGTCACCACAGCTCGGTGAAGCTCTCGCCGACGGCCAAACACGACCAGCGCCCGCTCAATCGCTCGAACTCTTGCCGGATTTCGGCAAGTCGCTCCGCGGAGAAGCTCGCCCGCTCCTTCGGTTCCATCCTGGCCGACACACTGGAGGCCGTTTCCCTCATCAGCTTCGCTTGGGCTCTCTTGGCGGGGTCGTGCGAGTGGCTGAGCCAATCGTGCCAACAAATGTAGGTCGCGCGCTCCGATCGAGCATAATCGTCCTGCGAAGGCAGCTTGGCGTCCTTGGCCGCCTGCTTTCGTCTCAGCCGCGCTGCCTCGCGCGCGCTGGGACTGTTAGTCACAGCGTGGAACGTCTTCGCCGTGCCTCCAGCTGCAAGCCGTCCAAAAATGCCGCCTTCGATTCGCAACATTTTCTCTACGATGAAATGCTGGAGATCGTGCGGCATGAATGGATCGAAACCCGGAGCCGGATCCATCCGAACCGGCTGCCCGCCGTTCGGGGTTGCACGGACGCAATAGCGCCGCTCGCCCGTCCGAACGTAACCGACATCGGCTTGCGCTGACCTTTTTTCATGGCTACTGAACGATGGTTTGCCGTTCGCTCAGCGAAGGCTGGTAGGCGGCGAGAGATTCGAACTCCCGACCCTCTCGGTGTAAACGACAGGAAATAAAGGCTGGGCAGGCAATTTCAATGCTTTACCCGCCGTTCCGATTCGCCAGGTTCTATCTCGGTTCACGGGTTTCATGGGCGTTTCGTGGGCGTGAACCCGGTCTGTTCTGCGCCCTTCCTCCCGGCCCGATTCGGCACCATCATGGACCATGCCCGTCCTCCAAGGGAGACCGCGATGAAATGGAGACTGTGGACCAGGAACGAAGGGCTAGCGCCGGCGGTCGAAGCCTTCCACACCGAAGAATATGGTTCGAAGGAAGCTGCGCTCGAAGCGGCATATCAGATGATGTACGGCCTTGGTCATCAGCGGAATATGAAGGTTCCTCGCATCGATGGACCGAACGGTCCGATCGAATCCGAAGAGATTGAAGCATGGTGTAAAGCGCGGCGGGGCTAGATTGCCTAGCCCGCTGGACAGCGCTTCAATGGCGCCATGCCCGCCCTCACCCGCCCGATCAAGATCACCTTCGCCGAGATGCGCGACATGGGCGTTCGCGGCATCCTGATCTATTGCTCGGACTGTCATTGCAGCCACTCGATCGCGATCAGTGGAGACCGCTGGCCCGATGATGTCAGGCTCTCCGACTTGGAATCACGGTTCGTATGCAAAGCCTGCGGCAAGAGAGGCGCTGACGTTCGGCCGGACTTCAATTGGTTAAAGGAGAATACCAGAACGCCCGTGGTTCTACGGGGGCTGCCAATGGTGGATTAACTTGAACCTTCCGTCCGCCACGGGGACATATGTCTAGGGTGAATTTCACCCGGTAATTTGTAGCGTCCATTTTGTCAGTTGGGGTTTTTCAAATGAGTACTCATCAGCAGCGCCTTACGAGCGCCACCGAGACGTGCCTTACAATGCTCATCCACGACGCAGCCAATCTCGATCTTCAGTTATACGAATTGAACAAGTTGCGGTACCGGGTCAGGCAAGCGCAACGGCTGGCGCGGAAATCGCGGGGCACAAACCATCAAAGAAGAACACGCATAGAAGAGTGAGGCCACAGCCGCGAAATCACGACGCCTGTAATCAGGACGGCGATGGAATCTGCCGTGGACAACGATGCATTCCACAGACAGCTTGAACAGCTCGGTTCCAGGGAAGTCCGCGCGCGGATAGTGACCATGGTCTATTTGGGGACAGAAGCCACCTTGGCGATGGCTTGGCTCGAACGGCGGGCTGCGACGCGTGCGGCTGCGGCAGCAAACAGCAGGGCGGCCACCGCCATGGTGATTGCGATAATCTCGCTGATTGTTGCGATCGTATCCGGTGTCTTTTCGCTTCTACAATAATGTGCATGCTGTGCGCGACGGCTCTTGATTGCCTGCCGGGTCAGAATGGCGCATGCCCTGGTCCAGTCCCTTCGAAGATCGCATCCGCAATTCGGTCAAGGGTTTGGCAACGGAACCAATCAACCGATCGCGCGTCTTGAATCCCCGGTGGGGTTATGGAGTTTTTCTGGTGTCCTGGGAACGCAATGCGAGTTGACACTCAGCTCGCCCGGGCGGCAAGCAGTGCCCCACCGAGTGCATCTTCTATTTCCGTGGACCAGAATAATCTAACGTCATGCCATTAACTTGGCATGATAAAGTGGTGAGCCCGGGGCTTATGCTGAACCCGCTCGCGTAGGGATATTCTCTCGTCTTGAATTCGTAGAACACAGCCGGAGCGTTTTGGCTGCTATCGAAGAGTACCGTTCCCAAGTACAAGCTCAACTTGATTACGTGGAGCACTTCTCCTCCCGGACAAACGAATGAGCAAGCTGTAGCGCCCGGGCAGGAATAATCCCACTGAAATGTCGTTTTTGTAAACGGGAAGGGGGGCCCAGTTTGGGACGGTTCAGTTTTATTTTGAGCCCAAGACATGCTCAAGAATGGGCCAGCAAACAGTAGCGTTCCAAAGAACAGCGCCCGAGACATCTCACCCTCCCGGTCGCCGTCATTGCTAGCATTTTTCTTCATTACGTTGAAGCCTGATCTCTTGAACCACGGGCAGCCTGTGGCGACCGAACCAAGTCGGAAGCACGCGAAAGCATATAGGGTCGTTCGATGATCGGGCGGCCTAGTAACTGCTTTTCAACGTTCCCGTTGTCGGCATCGGGCCACGTCATTCGGATTGCCCCGCGGCCCCGCTCGGTCCTGTCTTACATTCTGCCCCCAGCCCAAGGCGGGGCCGTGCCCCTATAGGATCGTCCGATGAAAGACGCCTTTGATCTGTGGTGGGAATGCGCGGAAAAGCCGCTTGATAGTCCGCTGACGATTGACGGTGATATCCATTACCCGGTGATGGAGCTATCGCCGGAAAATCGGCGCGACCGCGAGAAGGTCAATGAAGCTGTGCGTCAAGCCGAACAGAATCGAGACCGTTAGCCCCATATTCATCACTTTTTCAGCGGGAGTCTCATTGAGTCGGCGGTGCGAATATCGTATTCTGCCCGGTGTTGCCAGATGCGGCGGAAGCCCGTGACCGATGGCTCACGCGAAAGGAAGCCGCGCATCTGATCTGGACCGCGTGGCGTGCCCGCCAGCGTAACCGTGGCGGCACTCCCGGCCCCTATATGAGCAAGCATTTGGCCCGGTTTATCTTGGTGGCGCTCTACACCGGCACCCGTGCGGGGGCCGTCTGTGGTGCGGCCTTGGTGCCGAGCATCGGGCGCGGCTATGTGGACCTTGAGCGCGGCGTATTCCACCGCAAGGCGGTTGGCGCTCGCACTACGAATAAGAGGCAGCCGACTGTAGACCTTCCCCCTCGCCTATTGGCCCATATGCGCCGTTGGCAGCGTCGTGGCATCTCCAAGCATTCGGTCATCGAATATCACGGCGAGCCGGTTCTGCGCGTCACCAAGACCTTTGAGACCATCCGGGAAGCGGCCAAGCTTCCGGATGTCAGCCCGCACACGCTGCGGCATACCTCGATCTCTTGGTATCTCCGCGCTGGTGTCGCGATCAGCGACGTGTCGGACTATTGCGGTGTCTCTGAAGCAATCATCCGCCGTCAGTTCGGCAGGACCGGCAAGGCCGAAAACTGATGCGAACCTATTTGAAGACGTGCAATTCTGGGACCCGGCGTCATCTTCTCGAACTTTTCCAAAATCTCTTGGGGGGCCGAAGGCCGTCCCACTTCCAGTTCGTTAAATAGGCGGTGAAGTTCGCGGAGATGCTCGTTCACGTCGCTGCCAAATAGGAATTGAGAACGGGCTATGACCTCGTTGATCGAACCCGGTTGGCTAACCTTGCCTAACTGAATGGCTTCGCTCACCAGCCTTCGCAGGTCCATAAAAATTGCAAAGCGCTTTTCAAATAGGTCTAGGACCAGCTTTTGCCGGGCTGTCCACCATTGCCCGAACGCAATCATTGCAGCGAATAACGCGACTGCAACTGCCGTCGTCCCCATCCGGGTCTTCTGTAAATTTGCCCTTCCCGAGAGAGGGGTGACAGTTCATTCCGGAGACATGGGTTACACAATCGGGCTTTTTGCGGGAGAGCAAGAATGCCCTAGAAGGAGTGTAACCCGATGGATGAGCGCCTCAAATTCGTCGCCCGGCTGCTGGACGGGGAGAAGATGGCGGGGCTGTGCCGGGAGTTCGGCATCTC